>NZ_JAUBRB010000107.1:0-7645 GCF_036701585.1 Microcoleus sp. POL10_C6
CTTTTTTTGGCATAGGGGGTTTGGCGTCCCTGTGAATCGGCTGCCCTTAATTATAACTAATTATCCGAACCTGATATCACTCAATTTAATTAAACCTCAAACAAGCCCAGACTGAAGAAACCCGGTTTCTTTTAGAAACCAGGTTTCTGGGTATTCTATTTGTAATCAACTAAACACTTAGTCAATGTTTAACATCAAATCCGGTTGCATCGGAATAATACAATCCAGCCAAGAGTTAACACTCAACCATTCAGTTTTTCGACCCGCCCGTCAACTGTCAACTGTCAACTGTCAACTGTCAAAAACCATTTCGCTCGTGCAACCGGAATTGATATAACTCATTCATCTCCTGTAGGTAGGCACTCAGGAAGCAATCTCCCAACTCAAAACTATGTTCAAGCTACGCTGCATCGGGCATAGCAACAGGTTCAGATTTTTTGGTGGTGAACTGTGCGGGGGGTGCAAATTCTCTGAGATATCTCGACACCGATCGCAAATATCCCACTTCTGCTTGAATCAAATCCAGGGTAGAAAGACTCTCAACTAAGTCATCAAACTCATCTGCCGTAACTCCAGCACTGTGCAAGACTTCTTGGTTAAGCCGCCCGCAGATTCCTTGCAGGAGGAGTTCGATAATCTCGCGATAGTCAGCGATTTCCGTTCCGTAACCTTGCAATTTCTTGGGATTGATTCCCCACTGCAAAATCTTCAACAAGTCTTCAGGGGCACTCCATGCAAAAGAGGAAGCAATCACTTCTTTTTCCGCTGCGACAAGAGCGTGCTTGATTTGCACTTCGGGGAAATCTGGATCGATGATTAAGCTTTCGAGCTTCGACACTTGTTTATCTAAGACAGGCAAAGAAAAAGGAGCTAATTCTACACTCACCATGTCGCCTGTATCGTTAATACTTCTAAAAGGATCTTCCAACACATTAATTAAAAGGTGAATTTCTGTAGGTTTTTTCCAGTCAAACTGTCCAAGGAAAAACGGTTCTTCGTATCCCGGCAAAAGTCCTTGAAAATAAATCGGCAGATTTTTGCCTGATTCAAGAATTTTATAAAGAGCTACTTCCAAGGTTTCTGTCGGCCAACCGAGATTACTCACGGCGACAAATTTCAGTTTTCCGGGAAGGGACACAATCAGAGAATTCAGCAATAAATGTACGGCTTCAAAAAGATTTTGAGCAGTTACGTAGCGGTGGGGAGCGTGAACGTTGACAGTTTTACCTTGCTCTACTTTTTTGGACATTTGCTCGCAGAACAAGCTATTTTCCAACATATGAGTAAAGCGAACCATCCCGTAAGTGACATTTCCTTCTTGAGCTGCTTTGGCAAATTGCCATTCGGCAAACTTCTTCGATGCCGCGTAAACTTCGGTTGTAAAATATCGAGATGTTTTGCCTGTAGAAGAGAAGATGCAGTGTTCTACGCCGTATTCTTCGCAGAGTTGGATGACGTGTTTACATCCTAACAGGCTGGTTGTAACTGTTTCTCGGATTTTGATTTCAGCTAGTCCGGGTTGGCGCTGGGCTGCTAGGTGAAAAACAATTTCTGGTTTTTCTACCTCAAATATGTGTTTGAGCGCGTCGAGGTTGCGAATATCGGCGGCATAGAAAGTTACTGCACCTTCTCTGGTAAAAAGCGGGAGATTTTCTTCGGGGTTTTGACATCGGGCGTTGTCTGCGGAAATGATTTTAGTTGCGCCTAATTCGAGGAGTTTTGCGATTAAGAAACGACCGACACATCCTTCTCCTCCGGTGATTAATATGGTTTTTCCTTTGATTTGGCTGCTGACTGCCGATGCGTATAGGTGAATAGTGCGACCGCGCACGTCGCTAAAAGGTTCGCTTTCTAATTGTCCGTCGGCTTGATAGGCTGCGATTAGCTGTGCGGTGAGAGTTTGGAGAGCCGCGAGGATTTCAGGATCTTGGGGTTCCGGGGAACCGGGCGGAACTAGCTGCTGGATGCGCTCAATTATTTCCGCTTTGCTGGCACCTTCAAACAGTTCTCTTTGGTTATATGCACTCTTCACTTTTTTTGCTCCTTTAAATTCTAGAAATACCGTTGCTGATAAGCGCGTTGTTAAACAAATTTTCGAGGGACAGAATCTTTAAAAGTCTGCTTGGTTTTAGGATTTTTTCGACTAAAAGCTACTTAATTGGAAAAACACGGCATCGGCTCTGCTTGTAGTTTTATTAAGCGCTTTTGTAACCTGCTTACTTCTGCGATCGGCAAATATCGGCAAAGTCGGAATGTTCTCTGTCCAAAATTTGTCACTACAACTATATACTTAAATGACTGAGTGTTGGCAATACTCCGAACATATCTTTACTATTTCTTTGCAATAACCTACGAGTTTTCACGCAATTTTAAAGTTTATGTAAAGTAGGGTCTACGTTTAAAAAACTTAACAATACACTCGACATTATTGATTATAGCATTTTACTTTTTAATTAAAATGTATTTTTGGTTACTAAATATAGTTTTATATTAAGTAAAAATACGCACAAAAGCCTTAATCAAATATTTCCGCCTGCTAAAAATCTTGTTACTTGATGGGTGGGGTAGTCCTGCAGTGCCTACCCCTGTATGTGTGCTGCTATTAGGCGCGAACTGTGCGTTCTTTTTTGCTGCCTTCAAAGCCGCGAGCGTCCCCAACATCGTAGCCCCCTGTCCGCAAGCGGCGGTCTAAATCGCTGGCTTCAGGAGAAGTTTTTGCTGCTTCTTCGATCGTCACTCTGCCTTCCAGCACCAGTTTGTAAAGACCCTGGTTGATAATCTGCATTCCTTCGTAAGTATCATGTTCCATTAATCGGAAAGCTTCATCATCATCACCTTTCATTAAGTAATCGTGCATGGCAGGTGTATTCACCAAAATATCGTGAACTGCTACGCGACGGTTGTCAACTGTTGGCAGCAAAAGTTGGGCAATTACTGCTACTAAAGAATCGCAAATTTGAATCCGCATCGCCTGTTGTTCCTCGGGTGGGTAGAGGTTCAACAACCGATTAATAGCGTTAATGGCGCTGCGAGTGTGGAGAGTTCCCAATACTAAGTGACCAGTTTGAGCTGCTTGCAACGCTGTATTGATGGTAACTCGATCGCGCATTTCCCCGATCAGAATTACATCTGGATCTTCACGCAAAACAGCCCGCAAAGCCTGCTGAAACTCGTGGGTATGCAAGCCGACTTCCCGCTGGCTGACCAAGCATTTTTTAGAAGGGTGAATGAATTCGATCGGGTCTTCAATTGTAACTACGTGCTTTTGCTCCATCTGGTTGAGGTGGTCGATCATCGCAGCTACTGTTGTCGATTTTCCCGAACCGGTAGGCCCCGTAACTAATATTAATCCCTGCGATCGCAAAATGATATTTTTGAAAACTTCTGGCAACCTCAAGGAATCGATAGTAGGTATTTCCAAACTAATCAACCGCAATACCATCGCACCGCCGCTGAGGGAATCAAAACAGTTTAGCCGACACCGCACGAAGCCAGGGTAAAAAATTGCTGAATCTAATTCCTTGGTAGTTGCAAACTGTTTTCGCTGTTCGGGGGTGAGAATTTCGGCTAGGTAATTTTCAAAAATTTCTGGGGTTACTTTGGGGTGGTTAGTTGCTACTTGCATCACGCCCCGAATCCGAAATCGAGGTACTTGGCCGACTCGAATGTGAATGTCGGAAGCCGAGACGCTATGGGCATCTCTGACCATTTGTTCGATCGTACTGACGGGTGTCTCAACAGGCCGCTGCTGCTGGGCTGCGGGGGGCGCACTCGGCGCGGGTGGAGGCGGCGCGGGAGTTGCAGCCAAGGGCGGCGGCGGCGGCGGTGTTCGTCGGCGGGCTTGAGCCTCTGGTTGAACGGGTGTAGGATTGTTTAATGGGTTCATTTTTGGGTCTCCAGTCAGTCTATTTTAGATTTTAGATTTTAGATTTTAGATTTACTCCACAGATTCATCTGGGAGCAGGAACTAGAGTCTAAAATTTTGGGATCGACCCTGACTGAGTGTCGGGGGCTTTTGTCCGTTTTTGGGCGGGTCAATGTAGATTTATTGCGAAAAAATGCCTGATTTCTAATCTAATCGCTCGCAGTTAATTCGGTGTTAAATGCTGAGAATATTTTACAATTAGGCTGGATGGGGCGATCGAGTAATTAACAATTCCAACTCCTATGAACATCGGTCACAAAATCGCCGACTGGCTCGAAAATCGTGCTGTCACCCCTGCCTACGCGGGTTGGCTGCTGTCGGGGATGACGGTTTTCTTTTTTGGGTCGGCGACTAATACAATGTCTGGATGGCTGTACGTACTCAGCGGTGGGGGTTTAGCGCTGTTGGGAGTAGCGGCGGTTTTGCCGGGAAAATCGCTCCGTTCGCTGGAAGTCCGTCGCCGGACGATAGAACCGGTGAGTGCAGGCGATCAAATCACCGTTGAACTAGAAATCGAAAATCGCGCCCGCCAACCTCAGACTCTGTTGCAAGTGGTAGACATCTTGCCGTTTGTATTGGGAGAACCGGTTGTCCGCCCGATCGAAGTCATAGAGCCGAACAGTATATACAGGGATACATACTATCTGGAAGTCCGGCAACGCGGCGTCTATCGTTGGCAAGAGGTAAACTTGAGGACAGCGGCACCTTTAGGGTTGTTTTGGTGCCGGCGCAGTCGCGCAGTCAAAGCGGTGGCGGTTGTCTATCCACAAGTTTTGCCGTTGAGCACTTGTCCTTTGATCGATCGCATCGGTCAAGAAGACAGCCCGCAATTTTACAATCGCAGTCGATCGCAAACTGCTACCGAAGGCCTCACCCGCAACCTGAGACCTTACCGCCACGGAGACCCCACCCGCCTAATTCACTGGCGTACCAGCGCCCGCTACGGAGAACTGCGGGTGAGAGAGTTAGAAGTTGCAGCCGGCGGTCAAGAAATTATTATTGCTCTCGACAGCGCTGCGGCGTGGCAGCCAGAAGAATTTGAACGAGCCGTGACAGTTGCTGCGTCTCTTTACTTCTATGCTAGCAAGCGCCTGTTAAACGTCAAACTTTGGACGGCCGGGACTGGACTCGTTTCGGGCAACCGGGTAGTTTTGGAAACTTTAGCGGCGGTTAATACTGGGGAAGATGCGGTTGAGAATTTGCCGAAACTACCGATAATTTGGCTGACTCAAAACTCTGCAAGTTTAAGCACTCTTTCCCTAGGCAGCCGCTGGGTACTCTGGCCGTTGGCAACTGCTACCACAAGCGAAAAAAAGTTAGTCAAACATGAGTTACCTGGTTTAGAAATTCGCTCCGGCCGGCCCTTAGAACTTCAGTTACAAGATCCTCTGGAAAGAGCGATTGGCTATTAAGTAAGATAGGCCACGAAAAAACCTGTGAAAGAGCGATTAGTTATGAAGATTGACTTAATTAATCTAAAACCTCAAGAACCATGATACACTACAGGAGTGTAATTAATAAAGTTAAGGGTCTTACGGGGTCTGGCAATTGCTTGGCAAGTTAAGAGCAGCTTAGATTACTGTGAATCCGGTCATAAACATCATATCTCATTCACCAAACAGGAGAAAAAATGACTTTCTGGGAGAAATTAAAGCAGAATGTATCACAAATCAATGATTCTCTGCAAACCAATATTTCCAAGTTTAAAAACAATGATTTTGCTGATGCCTCAATGGCAATATGTGCATTGATTGCGGCTGCTGATGGCACTATCAATACCGAGGAAAGACAAAAAACGGCGGCTCTAATAATTTCTAATAAAACACTCCAAATTTTTCCGGCGTCGGAGTTGAAGCAAAAATTTGATTTTTATTGTGAGAAGCTCTCACAAGACTTCGATTTTGGTAAAATTGAGGCTATCCAAGCGATAGGGAAACTTAATAAAAAACTAGACCAAGGTCGTGCAGTCATCCAAATTGGCATTATTATCGGTGGTGCGGATGGTAATTTTGACAAAGATGAAAAGAAGGTTGTCAAAGAAGCTTGCCATGCTGTAGGCATTAATCCTGGGGAATTCGATCTCTAAATTCAGCTATTTTATGGTTCTAGCCAATCAATTATTCAAGGCTTTATATCTGCGAATAGCATTGTTCATTGAGTTTATTTGCTCTGCGTGAAATGAGGGAGGCATTAAGCTATGAACAGTATGAACGAGTCCATTGTGCATGACATCGGTCGGAAGTGCAGAATGATCGAGTCCGAGTGTATGTCCTATTTCATGGGCAATGGTATTTGCAATTAAGTTAGATAGTTGATTGAGACTAAGGCTGGCATTGCAAGAAGCATAGAATACTTGGTCAATCCGAATAATCGCCCGATCTGTAACCATTCCCGATTTGAAGCTAGCCACGCCGAGATAGTCAACCGGCTGGCTATCCACGAATATATAAACATGAGTAAAATCTTCGCCCCACTCTTTGCGATCGGGGGGATCAGATGTCAAAAATACTTTGATGCTTCTAAATGCGCCGTAGAGTTTGGAGAAGGCGTCCATCAACAGGGAAAAGATCGCTTCTCTATTTTCGGGTGCGACATCCATTCCTGATACATCTACCCAAATGCAACGGCGAAAATCGCTATCTTTATCCCTTAGAACTCCTCCACAGGAAGGGCAAAACTCCCACTCAGGCCGGATACGGGAACGACAGCCCTGACAGCGGAGTTTAGGGGGTTTAGTCAGGTTTAGCCGTTGAGAGAGGGGGAGTTTTAGCTGGCGATTGTGTTTGGTTAAGTCTAGGCGATCGTACAGCGACATTGACTGAGTGTAGGAATTTTTTCTCGTAATATTCTTGTTAATTTGAGCTCATTTCAGCTAGGGCTATGGGTTGAGTTGATAGTTGCCACAGTCCGCAACAAAATGCTCCGATTTCCCTATTTTAATATTCCTTTCAATCTGGCCTGCTTAATCCAAGCGGGAAATTCATTGAGCAGTCTTTCATACAATTGTTCATCAGTGATTTTTCCCAAATCGTCTAAATGAAAAAAGTTAGCGTTATCAACCAGCCGGCCACCCATACTATCTAGTCTTTCCAGAATTCCATAGTTAAAACCAGCCAATCCCACAAATTGCCAAAAAATCGGATATTTTGCAGCTTCAACTATAGATTTTTTAATTTCTGGCTCATTAGTAACGCCTCCATCACTGAGGAAAACAATAAATGTAGGCAGTTTACTAGCCTTTTCCTGAGTATACTTCTTTATGACATCTTGTATTACCAAACTTTCATTGTTTCCCCCACCTAATTCCAGCATCAGAGAAGGCATTTTAAAAACAAGTAAAGCTCTCTTCATTTCGCCGATTTTTTTTGTGATATAGCCATCAACATTTGTCTCCGTCACCGAGCTTGTTCTTTTGAATGTTGAGCCAAAAAACCAAACATCTAATGTAGCATCATCATCTAGTCTGCTAGCTACTGGAACTATTCTTTCAAGGAACGCTTGCACTGCACCAGAACTATATTGATGGCTCATAGAGCCAGAAATATCCAAAACCAAAGCAACTCTTGCTAGGATATCATCAATTCCTTTCTTTTTAAGACAAATATCTACTTTGGCTTTTAAAAGGCTAATGTCTGCTTTTTTTGGCTCTTCCGTACTTATTGTGCTAAAATGTCAACAAATAGTTCCCCAACAAACTTTCTAGAAATAAAATATGAAAAA
>NZ_JAUBRB010000136.1:0-1928 GCF_036701585.1 Microcoleus sp. POL10_C6
AAAGCTTACTTTAACCGAGGACTGACTAGATATAAATTGAGAGAGGTTCAGGGAGCATTTGAGGATTTTCAGAAAGCAGCAGGGCTTTTTAAGCAGCAGGGGAGAATGGATTCTTATCAAGAGGCAGTTTCTCAAATTACAAAGCTATGGTGTTAGTTGAGTTTTCAAATTAGAAATTGGGAATGGGAAATTGGGCAATTGGGGAATGGGGAATGGGAATTGGGGAATTTGTAAGGTGCGCCATAAGCACCCTACACCTATAGTTAAAGTTAGCCAATTCTCAAGGCTGCATCGGCAGGTTGAGGGTTAGGATTACTAGGAATCCTAGATAAAGGAATTGCAAAGGCTGCATTTTGAACAGAGGCGACAGTAGAATTTTGTACCACAGTACCAGCCGCTGCCAAGTTAATGACAGTATTGCTTCCAGATTGAGTGAATGTAGTATCGGATAAATTTCCTGTCAAAGCAATGCGATCGCCTTCCTCTGGTCTAAAATCAACTATTGTATGACTTGTCGGGGGTAGGGTAATAAAAGGAAGAGAAGCAGGATCTACTCCGAGCAAAACAAAAGTATCTGCACCACTACCTCCTGTGAGAGTATTGTTGCCTGTATCTCCAATCAAAATATCATTGCCATCACCACCAATTAAGATATCATCCCCTTGACCGCCTCGCAAAAAGTCGTTACCAGCATCACCATTGAGAATATCGTCAGCGAAATTGCCAATCAGAATATCGTTGCCAACACCACCGCTAATGGAATCGTTACCTTTGCCACCTCGCAAAAAGTCGTCACCGACTTCGCCACTGATGGTATCGTTGCCTTGGCTGCCATTAATTGCATCATCCGTCGGTGAACCGAGGATGCGATCGTTTGCGCTACCTCCCACTACACCGCTGGGATTTTGCTGAGAGTCTTGGGAAGTGACTTGATAGTTGTTGGGGGTATTTGGCAGTCTGAGCGCTCCCAAAGATAGA
Organism: Microcoleus sp. POL10_C6; assembly: GCF_036701585.1. Lineage (NCBI taxonomy): Bacteria > Bacillati > Cyanobacteriota > Cyanophyceae > Oscillatoriales > Microcoleaceae > Microcoleus > Microcoleus sp. POL10_C6. The sequence continues at coordinate 979 of NZ_JAUBRB010000136.1, forward strand.
TTTACGAAATTGGTACTATTAATTAAATCGTTGAGCACATTAACATCGGTAATGATGCTAGAAACCCGACTGGGGACGATTCCTTGAACGACTTTTGCAGTTGAAATGCGATCGCCCTGCTGCACCGCATTCACCGTTTCAAAACCTTGAATAACATTGCCAAAAACAGCATAACTACCATCCAAAAATGGCAACTCATCCAAAGCAAAATAAAACTGCGAAGAAGCCGAATCCAAAGCATTGGAACGAGCCATTGCCACAGCGCCGCGATTATGCCGCAACTGCGGCCTCTGGGTGACAACTTGGTTGTAAACAGGTTGCGCGGCCCCTTGCGGCTTAATTTCCAAAGGAATAAAACGCGCCTGATTGGTATCCGGGTCAATAAAACTACCCGTTCCCAATTGACTTGCCGGAATTGTCGTATCCCTGCTGCGCGGATCACCTCCTTGCACAACAAAAGGATCTGGCTGACGCACAACTCGGTGAAACATCACCCCGTCGTAAATGCCTCGTTCAACTAAGTCAACAAAATTTCCTCCAGTAATCGGGGCATTAGTGCCGTCTACTTCGATCACAACGGGTTGACCGTTAATTACCTGGACTACTATAGCTTTGCCTGTTAACGGGAGTGCAGCGCTCATGGGTAAATTGCTATTTGAGTGAGTGATCTTGGGGTTTTAGAAGCAATCCGCGAATTGCCTCTACCTATTTAATCAGAAAACTGTAAACTTGTCTGTAAGTACAGTTCTACTTCTAAATTTATGATGTCCCGTCGCCAGTTCTTTAGCACTTTATTGGCAAGCAGAAATATCAGCATTCTTTAACTTAGCAGCGGACAAATTAGCGCCGCTCAAATGGGCTTATTGGAGATTTGCTCCCCGCAAATCGACTGCGCTCAAATCGCACTGTTTCCACAAAAAACTGACGCACCAATTATCCTTTAATAGGTG
>NZ_JAUBRB010000108.1:0-7254 GCF_036701585.1 Microcoleus sp. POL10_C6
AATTGCTTTATAGTCTTTCCATTCAGACTTTTCTCCTTGAGGTCTCCTGAGTCGTACTTTTCCACCATCTGCACTTATAGCTTTTCTCAGAAAGATGAGGTACAATAACAGCAGTGTGTAAACAGTTAAAAATATTTGACGATGTAACTTGTCCGAACGCAAACTCGATGGCTTTTCCTAACTCTTGATAATTAGTAGTCTTGATAGAACGGAGAATGATTTTAAGTTTTGACCACAGATTCTCAATTGGTGAAAAATCGGGTGAATAAGGTGATAAGTATATTAATTTTGCGCCTTTCTTTTCAAGAGCTTTTTTGACTTTTTCTCCCAGGTGAATAGGACAATTATCCATCACCACACAAGCACCTTTTCAGAGTTTGGGTACGAGTTTTCTGATAATAAAAGCTTCAAATGTAATTGCATCAGTTCCGCCTATTAGATTAACCGATGTCAAAATTTCATTGACTGACATTGCTCCAATTATTGAGACATTTTTGCCACGTTTAGTTGGTTTGGGCCCCTTGGCTCTGTCACCTTTTTGCATACCTAGCATATAACCTCACCCTTGCCAAATTAACTCCCGATTCCTCAAGGAATATTAAGTCTTTCAAACTAATTTTTTTAATTGTTTCCCAGAACTCACATCGCAGGATTTGAACTCGGTCTGTGCCTTTGCCTGAAGGGAATAGAGTTTTTTTTTACAGTAATGTTTAAGAGTTTTATCATTCTTACTATGGTAGCTCTACTAACGGAAAATCCGAGTTTTCCATAAAGTAAATAACAGAGTTCTTCAAGAGTTGCATCATTATTTTCTTCAATCAATTGGGCCAAGATGAGTAGTGGCTCCGCATTGAGTTTGCCTTTGACTCCACATCGGTCAGTTCTCGGAGTAATGTTTTTTGTTTCACGATATTGTTTAAGCAATTTTTGTACAAAACTCAGGGCTACAGAAAAACGCTTAGCTATTGCTTTTTGTGAAATGGGTTCAGCATGATAAGTATCAAGGATTTTTTGCCTAAAATCAATCGAATAAGCTTTCATTTTTAACAATGTATGAAGTTTGGTACAAGTAAACGTGTTGTGAATCAACCATCGCGCATTGGTAACAAGTTAGAAAAGAGTAGATTTTGTCAATACCCCTTTGTGTAGAAATATAATTGAATAATAATGATAATCAAACAAGGGAGTAAGAGTGGAGAGTCCGCCGACGGCGGACTCTCCACCACCAGTGATTATCATTATAAATAAGTTGTTCACTCGCTCTAGTTGCAGGCGATCGATAATAGTTGCACCGCAAGCGCACGGCAGCGCCGGAGTCGCATGAGAATTGCAGGCGTTGGTATTATCAACTGATAGAATTGACAAATAATTGAGCGATTGTGTAGGTCAGCAAATATGGTCAAGAGTCAAAAAACCAACCGTGACCACGCCAAAAAAACTCACAGGCCAATGGTAGAAGAAGAGGTAATCGCTTCGCAACTATCTGCATTACTAACACCAGCCATCACCTCACAAGAAAATTACTACCGCCAACTGGGTTTACGAGGGAGAATTCTCAACTTACCATTAATGGTAGCAGCAGTATTAACCTTGCTGTGGCGAGACGTAGCTGGAGTGACAGAACTCACAAGAATGCTGGCAAGAGAAGGTTTTTTGTGGTGCCGACCTACGACAGTTACTCAACAAGCAATGTCTCAAAGATTTTTAAGTTTTCCTGCCACCTTATTTGAGGGAGTCTTCAAAAATTTATTACCAATTTTAAGAACTGCTTGGTACAAGAGAAACCAACGACCTCTACCAGAAAGCATTCAATTTGCATTGACCAAATTTTCGAGAATTTGGATAGTGGATAGCTCAACGCTCGAAGCATTGTTTTGCAAGCTCAAAAGTCTGGAAGATATACCGCGAGGGCAGTTGGCAGGAAAAATGGCAACAGTCATAGATTTAATGACCAGGCTACCTGTTGAAGTTTGGTTTCAGGAAAACCCGAGAGCTTCTGATGTTAAGCTTGAAGAAAATTTCCTGCAATTAGTGCCAACTCAAACCTTACTCTTACTGGATAGAGGATTTTATCATTTTAGCTTTTTGCTCAAATTAATTGAACGAGATATCCACTTAATTACTCGCTTAAAAAAAGGAGCATCAATTAAATTATAACAAGTATTTACCAAGAGTTACGACCTGCGAGATAGTCGAATTCGTCTCGGGTCAGGAACTGCAAAAACTCCATTTATTACCTTACGTCTGATTGAAGTTCGTTCAGGTAAGATTTGGCATTCTTATTTAACAAGCGTACTAGATCCTCATGTATTACCTCCCTACGTTGTGGCAGATTTATATCGTAGGCGCTCTTCGGATTGAAGATGCTTTTAATACCGTCAAAAGACTCTTGGGCTTAAGTTATTTGTGGACGGGTTCTCTCAACGGCATTCAGCTCCAAATTTGGGGGACTTGGATATTTTATGCGCTCTTGGTCGATTTAGGTGATGCCGTTGCTGACCAACTCTCTTTACCAATAGATTCGATTTCATTAGAAATGATTTACCGGGGTCTTTACCATTTTTATGTAGCTCATCAACAAGGTAAGGCAACTGACCCTCCAAAGTATTTCGCCGCGCCCGAAAACCAAGATTTAGGTATTGTTAAATCTCAACGAAAGCCCAATGTTAAGTTAATTGTTGCACCTTTCCCTGATCGACAGCGAGGCCTGGAGCAATTTTTCTTTGACACATCTTCTCAAATCCCCTTGACAACTGCCATACAGGCTTAACTTGTTACCAATGACCATCGCGTGCTGTCAAAAAAATGCTATTATGTGTGGTATGGCTTTCGCGTGGCTTTACTGAACCATGTAATTATAGTTCATTTGAGCTGATCTTCTCTGTTTGACCCTCAGGAGTGAGTGTCAGTAACATGATACCTCATCTTTCTGAGAAAGGCTATACCTCACGTCAAGAACTTTCTGGATTATCTAGAACGACATCGATGTAGAATTCCTGATTATCAGGCGATGCAGTCTCAAAAGATCACAATTGGTTCGCTTTGCTGTCGAGGCGACAATTAAACAGATTGGACGGAGAATCAAAATATCCGGGGCCGGGTGGAATCGTGACAATCTGGCTCAAGTTCTGAAACATCGTTGTGCTTATTTAAATCTCGCTTTGGTCTGAATAGTATTTATACTCATTACATATTTGAGATGCTCCCGATGTCTCTTTTTATGCAAGCTTTGCTTTTTGATCTCCGTAATTTCCGATTGTGACAGTTGAGGGTGCGGAATGTGGGTTCAAATAAACATTGCCAACACTTGACAATCCGCTACAAAGGCTTAAAAGTTTCTGCACTATGATCTCCGATTTTCGAGGCTAAGACTCCTGGTTGCTTGTGATTAACTGCTGTCCAAATCCAAAGTTTATTACCCTTGTTGCCCGTGAAGGTCTGGAGTTCATCAAGGTCTGTAATTTCGCTGGGGGGGGTAACAACCAGCCTGAAACCCATACCTTTGTAAGGATTGAGCCAATCCGCTGCTCACAAAAGATAGGCAGTATAATTGTTACACGCTTGCCTATCTCAAAAATAATGATACCAACATTCTACCTCATTCATTTAAAAAAACAACTAAGTTCAGCTCAATTTAAACTGATTGGAATATTGCTACCCTTGATACAATCAGAAAAACAAGTGAGATTAGAACGGCTCTCCCGGGTATTTCCCTATCCAATTACAACAGAAAGTCGGCGTAGAAAACTACAAAGATTTCTCGATTTACCGAACTTAACTATCTCACTAATTTGGTTCCCATTAATTACTTGTTGGTTGATTACTTATTGCCGTGTTGGTCAAACTTTATCAATTGCAATCGACCGCAGTCAATGGGGGCGCATTAATCTCTTTATGGTTAGCCTGATCTGGGAACGAAGAGCAATTCCATTATACTGGTCACTGTTGCCAAAATTGGGAAACAGTAGCTTCGAGTCACATCCTACCAATTTACAGCAAGTTTTACCATTATTTTCAGAATATAAAGTTATCGTTTTAGGAGACCGTGAATTTTGTTATGTCGATTTGGGAAACTGGCTGAGGGAAAAGGGTGTATCTTTTTGTTTAAGACTAAAAAAGAATCATCTTAATCGCAACGGAACATTTAGTTTGGCAACGGTTAGATGAATTAGGAATAATACTCTTAAACCTCTTGATATTTTCAAGGTAAATGATTCAGAAAAACTCAGCCTGCTATAGCAATCCTAAATCATTATCATGAGTACGGTACAATTATATGCAATACTTGATTATGACAAAAAAATGAATAACTTACAACTGCCACCCATAGATATGGAAAAAGAAATACCCCAATTAGAATCTTTCATTAAAAGCGATATCGATGCAAGAGAACTAAAACGAGCAATAGCTGTCATGATGGCGCTTGAAGGTAAGCTGTATCATGAAATTAGCAAAATATTAGGTGTAAGTAAATTCTTTGTGGGTTATTGGAAAAAGATTTTTAAAACCCAAGGCATCGAAGGAATAAAACTACGATATAAAGGCTCACAAGGGTATTTAACAGAGCGACAAACGGATGTAGTAGTCGAGTGGTTAAAGAATAAAGAATATTGGAACTTAGAGGAATTAGTGACTTATGTAGAACAAGAGTTTGGTGTGAGCTATAAATCAAAACAGAGTTATTATGAACTTTTTGCTGCTGCTAATATTAGTTGGAAAAAGACTCAAAAAATTAATCCCAAATCCGATGAAGAACTGGTAAAAAAAAAAGAGGGAAGAAATTAACGATATTTTATTTAAAAACAAGGCTGGTATAGAATCGGGGGAAATAATAGTATTGTTTTTAGATGAATGTCATCTACTTCATGGTGATCTGACTGGTTATGTTTGGGGTCAATCCCAAATCAGAATTGAAGTCCCAATTACCAATAAAAAAGATAGACAAACTTATTTTGGCGCACTCAATTATCAAAGCAAAGAATTCCATATTCAGAGCCATCCATCTGGTGATGGAAAGTCAACAGTTAAGTTCATAAAATACTTACAAAATAAATATAAAAATCGCAAACTTATCTTGATTTGGGATGGAGCTAGTTATCATAAATATGGAGAATTCAGAGAATTTTTATTAGAACTAAATGGTGACAAAGAACCTGAGAATTGGTCAATTACTTGTATTTTATTTGCTCCCAATGCTCCCCAACAGAATCCAGTGGAAGATATTTGGTTACAAGCTAAAAACTTTTTAAGAAAGTATTGGTATTTATGTAGGTCTTTTAAGATTGTCAAATTTTTGGAGAGAGTTTTTTACTAAGGAACATAAATTTGATTTCCCCAAAATACGTCAATATACTTACAAACAGAAAATTATTTAGGATTGTTTATAAATATAGAAAATCCTTTAGGATTGCTATACTGGATTTGATGTTACTTGTAAGTGGAAAAGAAACTACGGGGGATGGAAGGTTGATGAAGCGTGGTTTATTCTCACGAATTTAGGGTCATGGCCGGCAGCTATCGATGCTTACAAGCAACGGATGGGCATTGAAGAAATGTTTCGAGATTGTAAAACAGGAGGCTACGATCTTGAAGGAACTAGCTTAAAAGGAGACCGACTTATCAACATGATTTTACTCATGACACTCGCCTACAGTTCGGGAATATTTCAAGGCACTGAAATGAGAAAAAAGCAGGTAGCAAAATATGTATGCCGGCGTCAAGAACCTAAAAAAAGATATCGAAGACGCAGTACATTTGGTGTTGGTTTAGATGGAGAAAAGTGGGTCAATTATCTCGAACAATATTCTGACGAGGTAGAACAGTTAATGAAGTTAACTCCAAACAAACGGCGCTTTTATCAACAAGGTATGCGGGCCGCAACCCTTATACAGTCTATCTCATAGACCTCTTTGTCACCCCCCCAGGTAATTTCGGGGATTTCCTCGAACTGTGGCGCATCACGGATTTGGTAACCAGCTTCCCTTATCCAGTGGATGATCGTAGTGTAGTGGATTCCGGTGACTCGCAAGGGTGCCCTGCAGCCCCATACCATTGAGGTACATGTTCAGGCACAGTTGCTTAACCCTCTTTTGTGACTTTCGGGAAAAAATAATCAGGAACGCTTAGAGCATAAGACTTTTACCAAAAATCCTGATTTCAGCTATTCTTTTAGAAAATAAACGCTCAAATGCTCGCTATATCTACAGTTAAAAATTTGGCTCTTATTTTTATTTTCCCAGAGTGACAGAAGAGGGTTACCATCGTCAGAATATTTCCAATCGCGATAGCTTTCGAGGAACGGGCGACCGCAGTGCTTGCATTTGTAGCACTGTCTCTCAGTACGATGACCATTCTTATCCCTCTTTTGTCACTTTCGGGAAAAAATAATCAGGAACGCTTAGAGCATAAGACTTTTACCAAAAATCCTGATTTCAGCTATTCTTTTAGAAAATAAACGCTCAAATGCTCGCTATATCTACAGTTAAAAATTTGGCTCTTATTTTTATTTTCCCAGAGTGACAGAAGAGGGTTACCATCGTCAGAATATTTCCAATCGGGATAGCTTTCGAGGAACGGGCGACCGCAGTGCTTGCATTTGTAGCACTGTCTCTCAGTACGATGACCATTCTTATCCCTCTTTTGTCACTTTCGGGAAAAAATAATCAGGAACGCTTAGAGCATAAGACTTTTACCAAAAATCCTGATTTCAGCTATTCTTTTAGAAAATAAACGCTCAAATGCTCGCTATAAGCTGTGTCGAGCATTTAAATTACATATTGTCTGTTCCCCGTTTCCCGTTTCCTGTTCCCTTTCACCAAATCCTCACACCCTATTTAAATGCACAACAGCTTATCTACAGTTAAAAATTTGGCTCTTATTTTTATTTTCCCAGAGTGACACCAGAGGGTTATATCTCGCTTGAGTCGCAATTAGGACACTTCATCGGGATTAACCTCCGTCCACTCTACTTATTCCTCTTTTACCATGATAACCATTAGTCTTTCAGCAACGCCGGAGTATCCGGTCAATAGCGCTTCTTTTGAACCCATTTGAGATATTTATGACGCTCGACAGACAACCGGCTCTCGACTCGCAGCCTCAAAGATGTCAAATGGGTTCTCTAGTCCAAGTAAGCGCCATCATCATAAAAGCCGTATTTTTGCCCAAAAAAAGACCTCATAGTTAAAAGAGGAGTCAGCCAGGGGATACCGGAGCGGTGAAGGACAGCTCAAACCTTTACTGTGTATAGGTTCC
>NZ_JAUBRB010000137.1:0-1774 GCF_036701585.1 Microcoleus sp. POL10_C6
AATTATGAGTTAGCTCTAGGGGGCTAAATTTAAAACTTCTGATTATAACATATATCTTTTTTGCAAGAGGTCTATTCACGGGCCTCTAGGCGACTTGCGGAATGTAATGAAAACCGTCTCTGCGAGTTTGTTGCCTAGTTCTCAACAACAAGCTGTTGATTTAACTAAGAGTTTGTTTACCAATTTGGTTAACATTGATCTGGCTGCTAAAGAGCTTGACTATGCAAAAGTCACGGCCAGCTATCAAAAAGCTGTCAATGATTTTGATACTTTCTTGCAGCTAATTCCTAAAGCTTAATTAGCTTTAACTCACATCTGGCATCCAGAACAGGCAAGATGCCTGTTCCACAAAGAAAGAATCAGTTTTCTTGTGGGGCGTATCATTGTCAAAAACAGGCAAGATGCCTGTTCCACAAAGAAAGAATTAGTTTTCTTGTGGGGCGGGCATCTTGCCCGTCCAAAAAAGGTTTATATGGACAAAACCTAGGAAACTGTTAATCTAAAATCTAAAATCTAAAATTGAATGGTTCGTGTTGCAATTATTGGTTGCGGTATTGTTGGGGCTTCGATCGCCTTTGAACTAAGTCAATTTCCCGAACTGCAAGTTACTGTGTTCGACAAACAGCCGCCGGCACAAGGTTCTACTGGCGCTGCACTCGGTGTCTTGATGGGAGTTATCAGCCACAAAACTAAGGGCAGAAATTGGCATTTGAGGGAAACCAGCCTTCAGCGCTACGAGACTTTGATTCCAGAATTGGAAGCAGTTACGGGGCGAAAAATTCCTTTTAACAAACAAGGAATTTTAATGCTTTGTTCGGAGGGAGAGGATGTAAGTAAGTGGGAAAAGTTGATAGCCACTCGCGACTCTCAAGGTTGGCAATTAGAACTTTGGGATGTGGAACGAGTGCGATCTCGCTGCCCTCATCTTGCTGTAAACGATCGCATTATTGCTGCGATTTATTCGCCTCAAGACCGGCAAGTCGATCCGACGGCGCTAACTTTGGCTTTGGTTGATGCTGCTAAACTCAAAGGAGTTAATTTTGAGTTTGGAGTGGAAGTTCAAGGCATTACTGAGTTGGATTCTCAGGTGTCTGAGATTCAACTCGCATCTTCCATTGCTGTCAATAAGTCTTGTGGAACAGGCAAGATGCCTGTTATTGAAAATTTCGATCGACTAATTGTTTGCGCTGGTTTGGGTTCTGCTGCTGTGACTGCATCGTTAAATCAGTTGGTTGACATTCGCCCGGTGTTGGGACAAGCGCTGCATTTGCTGACGCCCAATCCTGTAGGAAACCCGGATTTTAGCCCGGTAATTACTTGCGATGACGTTCACATTGTGCCTTTGGGAAATCAGGAATTTTGGGTGGGGGCGACAGTGGAGTTTTCCGAAAATGGCGGGGAAATTGAGGCGAATGCTGATATGTTGGCGCAAGTGATGGCAAGGGCGAGTTCCCTTTGTCCGGGCTTAGCAGAAGCTGAAATTATCAGGAAATGGTCGGGATTGCGCCCGCGGCCGGAAGGGCGACCGGCCCCAATTATCGAGACGCTTCCCGGTAACGATCGCGTTCTCATCGCCAGCGGCCACTATCGCAACGGTGTTCTGCTGGCCCCTGCCACAGCGCGATCGATTCGAGAAATGATTTTGCAATAATTAACAAATGTTAATACAATCAAGATAGCCATTCATATCTTACATCTAAATAGGGCTTGCTGAATATATCGAGCGCATATTACGTGGGCTGGGTTAAGAGAGCGTGCGATCGAGAGTAAAGTG
>NZ_JAUBRB010000009.1:0-85110 GCF_036701585.1 Microcoleus sp. POL10_C6
CAAACTTATATTTAACTCACCTTGAATATATCGATCGCTCCTGCTAGTGGTCTGCGATCAATTATTCAGCAAACCCTACTTAAACTTGAGTAGGACTTATATCTAGTCCTGTCATATAACCCTCATCAGGCAAGTCGTGAGGACGAAGAGTCGTTTCTTAAAGATTTTAACAAATAAGGACTCTTCGTCAGTCCTCTCCTATTGAGTTTTTATTTTGCCTGCATTTTTTGCCGAATCTGCTCTCCGCGCCTAGCCGCAACTTTGGGCCAAGTAAACTCCAAAGCTCGCTGGCGGGCGGCGGCTCCCATCTTAGCCCGCAAATCAGGAGAATTAGATAGTTTTCGTAGTGCCTCCACCCAGGCGTCAGTATCGTAAGGAGGAAGAATTATGCCCTCAACGCCATCACGCACAACACCGCCTCCTCCCATCGGTGAAGCCAGAATCGGCAAACCATGAGCCATTGCTTCATAGATAACGAGTGCGCTACCTTCCTCCAGACTGGGAAAGGCAAAAAAGTCAGCTTGGCGATAGGCAGAACTGTAGTCCAAGGCATAATCAAAGTGAACTACATCAGGACGTTTCAGCAAATGGCTGCAAGTGTGAGCAATTGCCGGTTCGAGGGAGCCAAAAATTGTCAGCTTTCCCTTAATCCCAGCTCGCTCCCAAGCCTGTAAGAGCAGGTGAGTCCCTTTGCGGACGCAGGCAAAACCTAGGAAAAGGACGTTAACTTCCTCTGAGGCCGGTTTTTGGGATTGATAATTGGGGAAACGCGACGGCGACCAACCTTCAGTGGTTAACACCAGTTTTTCTTCAGGAACTCCGGCTTCTTGAAATGATTTTACTACTGCCGGACTGGGACAAAACAGAAAGTCAACTAGCTTGAGTTTTTGCTCTTCGGTCTTAATTTTTTCTGGGGTAATTGCGTGTTGAGGTTGCAATTCCAAGCGAGAGTAAGCATCGTCAAGGATACTCTTAGCTTGCTTTTGACAAGTATTAACTCGCTCCCAAAAAATCGGCTTACTTTGCTTGTTAACGCTCTTTACAGTATCTAATGATATAGCGGGCCACAAGTAGGCAACATCAAAATTTTTGATATCTTTGAGAAAACGCTTCTCTGCCTTGATTTTGGGAGCAGTAGGGCTGCGGTAATACAAGTTTGTCAGTAATGACGGAATTGCTTCAACTATATTTGAGTTGCGGCAGGAGCGATCGCAACTCGGGACAACCATGCGAGCATTCAGCTCAGGTTTTTGCCATTCTTTGCACACTGAAAAAAATACGTGGCTGATGGCTCGGTCATTGCAATGAATTGGGAATAAAGCACTCAGTTTTAACATAGGATTCATCTTGAGTTAACTAAAGTTTTTCTACTTGTTTCTAAACACGGAGATAGAAAAATGAGGCTCGGTTTAGAGACCAGTCTTGTTTGATTGAAAAGTAGATTCTGCCGTCTGACAGTGATTGTATGGTGACAACATAACATTAAGTAAATTCACTGACAAGGCCCTGAACCAAAAATTATGTATTTTTACTGTAAAGAATGAAACAGCAGCATCCAAAATGCACTGAAAATTTTTCCAAGATGTTTGGCGTCTTACTAAATAGGGCTTTTCAAGCGTTTTAGATAACGTGGCGATTGAAATTGCTGCTACACATACTGTTCTCCTGGATATTACGTACGAAAATAACTGACCGAAAACATCCAGAGTACAACCTCCCGGATCGCGGCCGCGGATCAGGTCTCACTCACCTGGGCATCCGAGCGAACGGAGAATGGTACAGGCCGCTTTTGTGGCATCTAAAATCTCAAATTTCAAATCTCAAATCCATCGACCGGGTATTAAACCCGGATTTGGTATAGCAGAAGGAACAAGGAAGAAGTTCACCACCCGTGCTCCCTCCTTGGGGGAAATCAGAAGGTAAATGCAATAAAATCAATGGTTTGGGCTATTAAAAACCTCCGGTGGAACCGAAAAGGTTGCTAGATCATTACCTTCCAAAGGGCGTTGTGGAGTTAAAAAACATCCTAGCTGCTTTTGTTAAAAAACAGCTAGGATGTTTGTATGGCAAACTATTTCAGGACTTTAGCCTGCTGTTGCCAAAGCTGGATTCTTAGTTTTGCCGATCGCCAAACATTTTTTAACAGCAGCAATTACATCTTCCACATCTGCATCTGTTAATTTGGCCGAAATCGGCAAGCTAACTGTATGCCGCCCAATGTAGCCAGCATTCGGATAATCTTCGGTATGCCATCCAAACATTTTTTGATAGACAGGATGTTCCGGCATACTCATATAATGTACGCCGACACCGATATTTTCAGCATTGATAGCGTCGAGAAATTCGTCGCGGCTGATTCCAGTTTTGGCTTCATCTACCAGAATGGTGTACAGGTGATAAGCATGAATTGTATCCGGTTCGGGGTTGGCTGGCAAAGTAATCGGCAAATCCGCAAATGCTTCGTTGTAGCGCTGCCAAACCTGCTCCCGACGCTGCCAATAAGGCGTGACTCGTTTCAATTGATGAATGCCGATCGCAGCTTGCAGATCCATCATATTGTATTTAAAACCGACTTCCACCACTTGGTAGTGCTTGTAACCCGAGTCGCTGAAGCGCTTCCAAGCATCTTTGCTCATACCGTGCAGCGCTAAAATGTTGAGCCTGTCGGCGTCTTCTTGACTGGCGGCCAGAATCATTCCTCCTTCCCCGGTCGTAATGTTTTTGGTGACATAAAAGCTGAAGCATCCGAAGTCGCCAAATGTGCCTGCTTTCCGTCCCTTGTACTCTGTTTCGATCGCGTGAGCACAGTCTTCAATTAACTTCAAGTTGTGACGGCGAGCAATCTCGCAAAGCGCATCCATATCGCAGGGACGACCTGCGAAGTGAACCGGCAAAATTGCTTTAGTTTTTGAAGTGATTTTAGCTTCGACTTGAGCCGGGTCAATATTCATTGTCACCGGATCTACATCCGCCAATACTGGTGTTGCCCCGGCGTGGATGATGGCATTAACTGTAGCGCAAAAAGTCATCGGAGTAGTAATGACTTCATCCCCCGGTTCCAAGCAAGCAGCGAGGACGCTCAAGTGCAGTCCCGCCGTACAGGAATTGACTGCAATCGCGTACTGGGAACCCTTGTAAGCATTGAATTCGTCTTGAAACTTCCTGACTTTAGGGCCTGTACCCAACCAACCTGTTTTCATGGTTGCCACCACTTCTTGAATTTCAGCATCTTCGATCGCCGGAGCACCGAAAACCAAGAAACGGTCTTTTGAACGAATAGGATTGTTGTTCATGTTGCTAGTCTTACCCAGTAAGTAAACTTGATCAAATGGAAGTGTTAATGAATGCAGTATCAGCGTTTTTTATCCAGATCTTTTGCTAATACCTTGTATAATGGCATCTTTTGTATAACAAGCTTACTAATGACAAGCCGTTTTTTCGCAAGCGCCTGACCCTGACAGAATTTATATATTTTAAGATAGAGAATCTCCAATGTCCAGTAGATCGTATTTCAGTTTATGGGTGATACACAAGCTCTTACCCGCATTTTTTACTTTAAATATTTTTTTTTAAAAAAGTTTTCTTTCTCTATAAATTTTTTGTAAGATGTCGAACATCTATCCAGAGAAAGATTTGACAGCGAAGTTATTTGATTTGTGATTTTTAATTTTAGAATTAGGAATGACAGATTCCCGTGAGGTTTGGAGCTTGGGTGGAGTTAGATTTTGTTTTAACTCGTGTAAAAATTAGGCAAATTTTGCACAAAAAAAATGTAACTCCCCTGTAATTGATGCAGGTTCAGCAACATTCTGCGATCGCTCCAAGCAATCAACCGTCCTTGACCAAATCCACTACAATCGAGGCAGACGAATCTTGTTCAAAATGTCTTGCAGCCGTTCTGAAACGCCGCCCAATTGTTCTGACAAAGCTACAAGTTTGCCGTAAGCTTCAACTAAGCGATCGCCCTCAACATAAACTTCTGAATTCGGATAATTCTTCATCGCTTCCAGCAGTGTAATCTCGTTATCATTAGTTGCAGACAGCACCAAGGCCTCGCGCAAAGCTTCTCGATTTGCATTCCCAGAAGGAGTGCGAATTACCTGACCCACTTCATCGAGAATAATTTCCCCAACCTTGCTGTTAAGCGTTTGATCCAAAAACCTTTGACTGACTTTTACTGGTCTTGTCAGACTGTTGCGAACGGCTTCCGGGTCTTTTTTTGCTTTTCCCAGCAGCATTTCTAACGCGGGCGACATTTGCCCAGTTTCTGCAAAAATTTCTAATTCGCTGACGGGTAAAGTCATTCGGATCGCACTGTATTTGAGCACTACCTTTTCGGCAGCCGCCGCAGCATTACTGTAAAATACAATTCCCGCGCCTGCTGCTAAAAATAACGTCCACCGCTTTGTGAAAAATGATCGACCCATAGTCAAATCTCCTAACATCTTTTTCTACTTCGACTTTGACACATCTCATTAGTTACTGCACAGGCTCAGGTCTTCGGCAAAGGCCAAATTATTCGATCGCCCCAGCACTTATACCATTTTAGATTTTAGATTTTAGAATTGCGAATTAGTCAGGACGATCGTGGTTTCCAGCATCGGCCAAGAGTTGCATGATTTTTGGGAACTGGTGTTCCCTATATCGAATGCTAGGCAAAAAACTCGGTTCCGGGCGCTGCTACTGGCCTCTTTGAGATTTGAGATTTGAGATTTGAGATTTGCGAATTAGTGAGGACGATCGTGGTTTCCAGCATCGGCCAAGAGTTGCATGATTTTTGGGAACTGGTATTCCCTATATCGAATGCTAGGCAAAAAACTCGGTTCAGGGCGCTGCTACTGGCCTCTTTGTGCGGGGTGCACACCCTACTAATTCTCTCGCTCAATCTCCCGATCCTAGCAAAATGCCGAACGCCAGCTCTTCTATCAGTGAAGGCTGGCGCTGGGCTTAAATTTATTTTATATATTTAGGGTCTTTATGAAAGCTGACCCCAATTGAACGAATTACAAGCGGTTTATGATTAGGGCCTTTAAATTTGCTGACCCCAATTGAAGCCACCTTCTTATAATTACAGGGATCGCTGGAAAACCATGATTTCATAATAATTTCTTTATATTTATAAATTTTTCTTGCTTCATATAAATTTTTGTCTCGATTTGTACATTTTTGTTACTTCGACTTCGGGGATCGGCCCTCGGCGCGCTGCTCCCACCGAAACAGGAACACCATCAGGGCCACCACTCCGACTTGGAGGGCAAAATTAGGCAAAGCAGAACCAATCTCCCGGCCCGAGGCAATTTTAGCGAGGAAAACCAAGCCGCCGATAAAGCCCGAAGCGCCACAAGCTACATAGACAAACTGTCGCAGAGGCCGGTAGGGAGTGGCCATTTCTGCGGTTAAACGCTCGTATTGTTGGCGGCTGAGGTTGCGCGGGTTTTTAGGGATGTTTGTGCGATCGTCCGAATTTGGGGCTGGCATAGATTTAGAAAATAAGTAAATTAGGATTGGGCCACAAAAACCCGGTTTATACCAAAAATCCTCTGGCTTAGGTAGCAAATACTAGGGAAAAACCGGGTTTTTGGTACTTTGGGCGCAAGTCTAGTGAATATTAGACTAGAACAAATATCTCACAACTGCCGAAATAAATCACCGCTGAAGCAAAAGCACAACTGTCTGCAAACAGCCGACAAAAACGCCCAAAATGCCTCCTAAATTTACAATTCCCTGCAACTCGCTTTTGACAATTCCCTGAATTGCTAACTCCAACTCTTCAGGAGAAGTACCTTTGACTCGATCGACAATCACCTGGTCAATATTCAAAATCGGGATAGCCTGAGCTACAATATTTTCTAAATCCCGCTCTAAATAACGCTCTAAAACCAAAGCCAGTTCTTTGCTGACAATTTCCAGGGAAGCGCTCATCACCGCTGAAGTTTGCAAGCGATTGAGAATCAACCGCGAAATATTTTCCCAGTCAATAGATTTGCTCAACCCCTCAAGTACATCTGTACCCCGCTGTTGAACATAGCTGCGAACACTGTCGCGCATAGTTTTTCGCAACTGTCTCACAGTCGAAACCGGTAAATTTTGCATCGACAAATTTTGCAGCCATTCCTGAATTCGCCCGCGAATCCCCAAAGAAATAGTTAACTCTGCTAAGCGCTGATTTGTGGCTTCTCTGTCATCCAGACAAAAAGTCCGCAGCCGAGTTAAAGTGTTCCGCAAACCAAACAAATTTGCTACTACCCAATAAGTGCCGCTGGTTTTTTCTCGAAACCCTTCATCGATGATCGAAATATTGCGATCCGTCAAAAAGTCAATTAAAGCCTGCCGCAGCACTTCCGGTGGTATTACTACCTGCAACAACCACTCAGCAAGCTGAGCCGCCTGAGCTTCCGTTAGCTGAATCTCCAGCAAAACTTGATCAAAAATTTGATTTAGCTGAGCTTCTAAAAAATCTTCCCGGCGCGCCAAAACTTTGAGAATTCGCGGCACAGATTCCCCCAGTAAATCTCGCAAAATGTTAGCGAGAATTTTAGCGGTTTTTTGCTCTGCGTCTGCTTTTACCTGATCCAGCGCCAACTGCAACAACCAGAGAATCACCGACTGCATCCGCTCGGTTTGCAGGAGGCGGCGCGCTAAGTTTTGCAGTTCCTGTGGCGTCAGCAGCGAACCCATAATTGTGTCGGAAATTCGCTTTGCTAAACGCTCTTGGTTGCGGGGGATCAAGCCGGGAGTGAAAGGCAACTTCCGCCCTTTGATATAAATCGCTCGATAGGGGCGGAACAGCATTTTGATAGCTATATCGTTAGTGAAATAGCCAATAATTCCTCCCACTACAGGTGGGGCCAACAACAGCCAAATGTCAGACGGATTCATCAATAATTGGGAATTGGGAATTGGGAATTGTTGATTGTTGACTGTTAACTGTTGACTGTTGACAACTGACCACTGACCACTGACCACTGACAACAGTCAACTGACTAATACCAATACTCCCATCATAGCTCCGGCAATGGGGTAGTGGGTGGCGGTGGCAAATCCGGCTTTGTTGGCGATCGCGACTTGCTCCTGGCCGATCGGGAATTTTTCTAAACTAGGATTAATGTAAGCATATTCTTGAGTCATTCCAAATTGCTGAGCAATGGGCACTACCAGACTGTCTAGATAAAACTGCTGAAAGCTCCGCATTAGGGAATTGCTGGGGCGGTGGAGGTCGAGAATAGCTGCTTTGGCACCGGGTTTGAGTACGCGGTGCAATTCCTGAAGACTGCGGGGGATGTCAGTCACGTTACGCAGGCCGTAACCCATTGTGGCGCAGTCGAAGTAATTGTCAGCAAAAGGCAAGTCTAGGGCGTCAGCTTCTACCCAGGAAATGGGACTTGCAGGGGTGAGAAAAGGTCGATCGCGCTTGGCCGCCACGGCCAATTGTTCGGCGGAAAAATCTACTCCAAATACGCAACCGGTCGGCCCTGCTTGTTTAGCCAGCAACAAAGCTAGATCCCCGCTACCGCAGCACAAGTCTAAACAAGTATTTCCGGGGCCAGCACTGCTCCATTTCACCGCCATTTGCTTCCAAATCCGGTGTTGCCCAAAACTCAACCAGTCGTTCAATTGATTGTAAACTGGTGCAATTCGATTAAATATAGTTTTAATTTGTTCTGCGTTATTAGTCATTAGTCATTGGTGATTGGTAATTTGTAATTGGTGGCTAGTTTGTCATCACGTAAAAACAATTAATCCGTGCATTCATGTCATGCTGTCGCCAGTCATTAATGCTTTGTATTGTTAGCTATCCGCGAGATTTTGTCTTGAATCCTTCGTTTGCTATTATTTTCAACTCAAGACAGAGAGCCGACTAATAACTAATGACTGACAACTAATGACTGATGACCCCGCCCAAAAACAGGTACAAGCTCCCGACAATTGTCGTGAATATTCCAAAATTTTAGACTTTTGTTCAAGCTCCAAGATTCACTGCGCTGCAAGTAAATCTAAAATCTAAAATCTAAAATCTAAAATCTAAAATCGACTGACTGATGACTAATGACCCTGAAAACTCGTCAATACCAAAGCAACTTCTTGAGCGGCGAGGTGAACTGTTGTGAGTTCGTCGGGGCGCAGGGAACAAGGTTGCTTCCACTGCATGGAAATCAGGGCGATCGATCGACCTTTGTGAACCACCGGGATGGTCAGGTGAGCTTGAATGCCGGATTTCTGATAGTGAGGCAGACTCGCTAGGTTTGTGTCGAGTCCAATATTCACAGCACCCTGAATAGTTTGAGAGGTAATTGCTTCTCGAACCAGAGGATCATCTGCCAGCCAATTTTCCACAGGTGAACCAGTGGTGTGACAGCCTTGGAGTGGCATCAAAACATTTCCGTCCACCAGTTGCAAAATGCAACAGTCCGCCAAAAAATTATCACTTATCGCAGTAGCAATTGGCTCTAAACTTGCTTCCAAACTCGGATAATCCACAGCCGTTTGCATAATTGTTGCTAACAGTTGTATTTGATTTTGGGCGCGATCCAATTCCTCAGTCCGCTGCTTGAGAATTTCATAAGTCTCGGCCGCTTTTTGCACCACCATTTTCAATTCGTTCGGGTCCCAAGGCTTAGTGATATACTTGTAAACCTGTCCTGAGTTAATCGCATCCACCAAGTCTTCAATGTCCGTAAAACCAGTCAAGATAATTCTGACCGTATTCGGAAACTGGGGTACGGTTTTGCTCAAAAACTCCGTCCCCTTCATTTCGGGCATCCGCTGGTCGGAAATGATGACGGCGACCTCGCCTTCGATGCCGAGGACTTCCAAGGCGCGAATTCCGCTCTCAGCTTTGAGCACGTTAAAATCTCGTCGGAAAGTGCGGTAGAGTAAATCCAGATTGTCTGGTTCGTCGTCTACTACCAGCATTTTGGGCTTTTTCGGTCTGTGTAGGGTCATGAGCTGGCGTTTAATTTGATCTAGCTCTGAAATGGCATTATCCATAACAATACGATAAACTCCCCTTTGTAAATTTAGGCGAGCAACTATTCTGTAACAATAGTCTCATAACTCACTTACTATTAATCTATCGCTCTGCCGCGACACGAGCCTTGCCAGTATCCAACCACACATAACTTAGCGCTAGTTTTTGATTCAATTATGACTGATACACCGCAAGATTCATCCCCTCCTGCATCTGCATCCTCCACAACTGCTGTGGATGCCGAAAAGTTAATTCGATCGCTCCGCCGCAAAGAAGGCACTTGGGTAGAGTGGGGACAGGCCTGCACTGCACTGCTAAAAGCTGGCTACAACTCTCAAAGGATTTTTGAAGAAACTGGTTTTGAGCCAATTCAGCAAAATCAAGTAAGCGTCGCAGCCCAAGTCTACACCAGCATGGTAAATGCTGGGGCTTCAGACGAAGTTCGATCGCACTTTTTGGGCAAAGGTAGCGATATCTTATACGAGTTTCGGATTCTCTCTCAAGTAGAGCGTGCCGGGGCGGCTGCTTTGATGCTAACCCACAATTTGGATGTTGACGATGCTCGCCAAGTTGCTAAAGCGATCAAGGAGTTTTCGCACTTCGGGAGTCTCCCCCAAGGGTTCACAGACACTCCCGGCGATGCTATGGCTTACCAATGCTGGCAATTAGCGAGACAGAAAAGCGATTTGCAAGAGCGATCGCGCTTAATTGCTCGCGGTTTAAAATTAGCTAGCAGCCCAACCGCTAGGGCGCAAATCGAGCAGTTGCTCGTTGATTTTACCGTAGTTTCCAGACGGGAAGCGCCCCGCTTGCCCGTCTACCGGCTGGATACCGAAGAACAATTGCCGCGCGTTGTCCCGGTTGTGGGCAAATTGCCGCTTTCTACGACAGATTTGCTGGCAGTGCCTTTGCCGGAGGAAATCGAGCCGTTCCGAATGGTAAAATTTTCTGGAGCCGGAGCTTGGGTGGCGATTCCCGGATGGCAGGTAATTTTGAACGCTGAAGATCCGGTGGCTGTTTTGGAAATGAGCGATCAATTGCCGGTACCGCTGCAAGGCAAAGTTGAAGAAGTTTTGATTATTGCCGATCGAGCTCAAAGACAGTGGGATGCTGACAGTTATTTCCTCGCAGATAACGCTGGCAATTTAGAATTGTACTGGTTTGAACAATCCCCAGATATTCCTATTTTGGGGCGAGTTGTGCTGGTGATGCGTCCGAAAAAGATTGTCGATGAAGACTATACCAAAGATGGATGGCAAATTGATGATTAGTCAGTGGTCAGTTGTCAGTGGTCAGTTGTCAGTTGTTAGTTGTCAGTTGTTAGTTGTCGTTGGTTTTAAGAACGGGTTCTCCGGCCGTTCCACAATACATAAATTTTACGTGGGTGGAATGACTAATGACTAATGACTAATGACTACTGACTACTGACTACTGAGGCGGTTTCGGTTCTTGAATTGTCGGAACAGAATGCTGTTTCTTAAATCGATTAAAGCCGTAAACCGCAGCCCCAATTAACAGCAAATAAGGACTGTAAGCCAACAGCCAAATACCCAAACCAAACAAACCCAGCGTCAATTCACCCACAGAATGAGTCGCTTTCCCCCAAGTTTCCTGCACGCGCAAACCTAGAGAAGGTTCGGGAGTTTGTTGAGCCGATACTGCTGCTTCTAGAGTTAAGCTAATAGTCGAATAGGCTACTTGATTTCGCAAACTTTTTAACTGAGCGTCAATGCGTTCGATCGACTCCCGAATATTGCTCAACTCTTGAGCAGCTTTGAGCACGTCGCCGACAGAGCCAGAGCGCTCCATAATTTTTAACACCATTTCCTCTGATTTGCGAAGGTTTCGCAGCCTAGCCTCGCTGTCAACTAATTGATCGGTAACATCCTCAGCCGTCAGAGAACGGTTCTCTACAGTTCCGAGTTTTGCCAAAGCGTCTAAAGTCGTTTCTAAACGTTCTTGAGGCACGCGAATCTCCACAGAAGCCGTTTGGCGGACACTCGAATCCGGGGGCTTTTGATTTTGAAAACCCAAGATATCGCCTTGCTGTTTTTCGACAATATTAGTAACAGATTTAGTGCTGGCGTCAATAGATTTGACCACTACACTGAGTTGGGCTTTTTTAATCAGTTGAGGACGGGTTGCGGTCGTTTCTGCTGCTTTTTTTGATGCACCAGGAGTTTTTGACCTCTGGGCTGCTGGCTCCGGTGCTGGTGCCGATTGTGGAGCCGATGCGGCAACTTGGTTTTCACGGATGCTGGGTGAATCTGCGCCGCCTGGAGCGCTGCTGGTCAGTTGAGATCCTCCGCAGCTAGGCAAAGCAATGGCTGAAGATAAAGTTAAGAATACCGCCACAGCAAAACGAGTTGTGCTGCTGTGGGCTGAGTTTGGGTTTGGCTTGGGCGGGGGGGAATTGATTTTGAGGTTAGTTTTCATTTGGGTG
Organism: Microcoleus sp. POL10_C6; assembly: GCF_036701585.1. Taxonomy (NCBI): domain Bacteria; kingdom Bacillati; phylum Cyanobacteriota; class Cyanophyceae; order Oscillatoriales; family Microcoleaceae; genus Microcoleus; species Microcoleus sp. POL10_C6. The sequence goes on from NZ_JAUBRB010000009.1 coordinate 11,412, forward strand.
ATTCCTATAAAAAAGGCTTAGGTATTGAATTTTATGCTGGTTTTAATTTAAGCTCGAATAGATAGTGTTAGTTTAGCCGATACCGAAATGGAAACGGTAGAGGTTGAATATTTTTTTATTTTTAACCGCAGATGAACGCAGATAAACGCGGATGTAATAATGACTGATGAATTTGATACTGATTTTATGCGATCGACAACGAATATCGATCGCCCTGGCAACATTTCCTCTGGGTTAGACTCTGCCGTGGTTTTGCGAGAACAAGCTTGCCTTAAAATTCGCGAAAGCTTGCGTGCGGGCCAGCAGGACATGGCGGATTGGCAAGGCGGCCCCCTTGCTGTTTCGGCGGTTCCGGGGGCCGGGAAGTCTACGGGAATGGCTGCTGCGTCGGCCATTGCGATCGCCCGCAACGGGCTTCACAGTCGCCGTCAGTTAATTGTCGTGACATTTACGCGATCGGCTGCTGCTAATATTAAAGCTAAAATTCGGGAAAGATTGGCCCAATTGTCTTTATCTCAAGGCGGTTTTGCGGTGCACACTTTGCACGGTTTAGCTTTGAATATTGCGATGCGACATCCTGATTTGTCGGGTTTAAATTTAGAAAATTCAACCTTAGTTACTCCCACTCAAAGTCACCGATTAATTCGTACCTGTGTAGAACTTTGGATTGCCGAAAATCCCCGCCGATATCAAGTTTTGCTGGAAGGACAGCAATTCGACGGAGAGGAAACGGAGAGGCTGCGGCGACAATCGGTTTTGCGGACGGAAATTTTGCCGCAGGTAGCTAAAACTGTGATTCACGAGGCGAAATCTTCTGGTTTATTTCCCGAACAGTTGTTAGAAATGAACGCTCTTGATACTGGGGATGGTTATGAGATTTTAGCGGTAGCTGGGGGTTTATATCAAAAATATCAGGCTTTGTTGAGGAGTCGGGAATTCATCGATTACGACGAAATGATTTTAGCCGCTTTGCGGGTGTTGGAAAATCCGAGGGCGAGGGCGATCGAGCAAAAGCAAGTATTTGCCGTTTTTGAGGACGAAGCGCAGGATTCGACACCGTTGCAGACTCGGCTTTTGGAAACATTGGCGATCGATCCCGATCGTCCTACTTTACCTCCCAATTTTATCAGAGTTGGCGACCCAAATCAAGCGATTAATTCTACTTTCACTCCCGCAGACCCGATTTATTTTAACCAATTTTGCGATCGGTGCGAAGTAGAAAATAAGTTAGCGACCATGGACGGCGCAGGCCGTAGTACCCAGGTGATTATCGATGCAGCTAACTTTATGTTGCAATGGGTAAATAGCTCGAAATTAGCGGGAACCGAACAGCCTTTTCGCGACCAAACTATTAAGCCAGTACCCAGCGATGACCCGCAGCATAATGCCAATCCTGATCCCATTGGTCGAGGATTAGAATTGCATACTCCCCGCGATATTTACCATACAATTGAGTTAATTGGCAAGCGGGTAATAGAGTTAGTAGAAGAATTTCTACCGACAGAGTTTGAATTTGGAATAAATGGCAAAAATATCGAATCAGGCGGTGAAGCTAGCGAAGGTGAAAATAGTGCCAAATTGCCGTTAGGAAATCTGAAATCGATGGCTATTTTGGTGCGGGAAAACAAACAAGGTAAGTTTATCAAAGAAGTGCTAGAAAATCCTAAAAAGCACGGATTAAGCTTTGATTTGCACAAATATGGGATTAAAATTGAGGATGTGGGAGAACGGGACAGACATTCTCAAGTACCTTGGGAAATCTTAACACTGCTGCAATTTCTCGATCGCCCGCACTCTCCAGACTACCTAAAAGCAGCCTTAAAGATTTTGAGCGATCGGCAGCTCATCCCCAAACAAGACTACAATGCTTTTGCTACCAGCCCCGAACAATTCCTTTACCCAGGCCCCCTAGACCCCCAGCAGTCAGACCCCGTTCGCAAATGCCGCTATTTTTGCTGCGGTTTGCTGCAAGCTAGCTTAGAATTGCCACCATACCAAATCATTTCATTCTTAGCCTTAGCGCTGCAATACGACCAAACAGAATTAGCCACGGCCGACAAATTAGCAGAACGAGTAGCAATCCAAACAGCCGGCAACAATTCAATGCGGAATATTTTGGATGTACTCAGCGAAATTGTCAGTTCCGAAAGATTTGAACCTGTGGATGCAGACGACAAAATAGAAGAACGCTATACCAGCAAAGGTCAACTAACAATTATTACCATGCACAAAGCCAAAGGATTGGATTGGGACTGCGTATTTTTGCCGTTTCTGCACGAACAAACCATCCCCGGAAATTTGCGAGTTTTGCCGCAAGCCCGATTTTTAGGAGATTTCACTTTAGCAGAGGTAGCGAGAGCGCAGATTCGAGCAAGTTTGCACGAAAAATATCCTTTACCAAATCTAGGCGAAGCCTGGGAACAAGCAGGTTATTTGAAAACAGCAGAAGAGTTTCGACTGCTGTATGTGGCGATGACGCGAGCAAAAAGTTTGTTGTGGATGGCGGCGGAGAAAAAAGGGCCTTTTACTTGGAACAAACCAGAGAATTTACAGGAGCAAAAACCTTGTCCGGTAATGCCTGTTTTGAAGCAGAGATTTCCGAGTAATGCTATATAAAAGAAGTCATAATTAAGCTGAGGTGCATCAGCTTATCACAAGTTATCTGGCGTTAGAAAATCCCTATCTTTGTCGCATAATCAACTTAATTCGATTGTTAATTGTTGTTCATTTAAATTGTAGGTTGAGGGCGGGCTTTCGGGCCCAACCCCTACTTCCCACAAGAGTGAAAATTTCTTTTACCATGCAATTTATACCAATTTTAAAAAAGAATGCAACAGTATTCTTGTTCCCCCCGCAATGCAGCGGGGGGGCTAGGGGGGGTCGAAGAGTGTTGCACGATTTTAGAGAAATGGTATTAAATGCGGATTAGCTGATTTGCAGGGGGAAGTTTAGGTTAAAACTTTACCCCAGCGCAGCGTTACGAAGAACAAAGCAATTTCAAAACTCAAAAATTTTTGTCAATTTCCCCTCACCACTTTCCTGACATCGTGCCCTTAAGTCTCAATTCTTCTCGACTAACTAGAGCTTCGTAGTAATCTGGTTTGATTTCGAGGGCGACTCCGTAAGAGCTAATGGCATCTTGAGTTCGCTGCAATTTTTGCAAAACGTCGCCCCGCTGCGCCCAAGCTTCCCAGTTGTCTGGCTTGAGTTGAATCACTTGGTCAAAAGCGACGAGTGCTTGGGAATAGTTCTGCATTTCCCCTAGGATCAGACCTCGCTGTACCCAGCCTTGATAGTTATCCGGCCAGACGGTAATTGCTCGATCGTATGATGCTAGAGCTTGTTCGTACTGCTGCAATTTTGACAAAGCGTTGCCGCGTTTCAACCAAGCTTCAAAATTGTCTGGCACGATTTTTAGGACGCGGTTGTAAGCTGCGACGGCTTCTTCGTAACGCTGCAATTTTTCCAGCGCGGCGCCTTGCTGCAACCCTACTTTTGATGTAATTTCTGCTTCTGAAGTCAGAGAGATTACTTTATCAAAACAGGCGATCGCTTCTTCGTATTGCTGTAATTTTTCCAAAGCTTCGCCTCGCAAGTTCCAAGCTTCTAGAAAATTACCTTCAATTTGTAGGGCATTGCTGTAAGCGATAATTGCCTCTTTGTAGCGTTCCAATCCTGCCAGGGCGATGCCTCTACCCAGCCAAGCTTCGGGAAAATTCGGATTAATTTGAACGGCTTGGTCAAAAGCAGCGATCGCCCCTTCAAAATCTCTCGATTCTGACAGTGTTTGACCGCGCCCGATCCATGCTTCGGGATAAAAAGAATTAATTTGAATTGCCCGATCGAAACAAGCAATTGCCGCATCTGCCCACTGGTGTTTGAGGGCCATTCCTTTATAAAACCAAGCTTCGCAGTCGTTGGGCTGCATTTGCAGTACGCGATCGTAAGCTGTCACCGCTTCTGCATATTTGTGCAATTTTGCGGAAGCAATGCCCCGATTGAACCAAGCCAGACTATTTTGTGGTTGCAGTTGAATGGCGCGATCGTAAGAAGTTACAGCTTCAGCGTAGCGTTCGGCTTTCATCAAAGCCAAACCTCGGTTCAGCCAAGCTTCCCAATTAGTCGGGACGAGTTTCAGCGCGCGCTCGAAAGCAGCCACCGCTTCAGGATAGCGCTCTGCTTGAACCAACACGTTGCCTTGCCGATACCACATGGCGGGTAAATTCGGATGAAGTTGGGTTGCTTTTTTGTAACAGGTTGCGGCTGCATCCCACTGCTGCAATTCCTCTAAAACTCTGCCGCGCTGATACCAAGCTTCGTGCTTTTCTGAATTTATTTGAATTGCGGTGTCGAAAGCGGCGATCGCTTCTGAGTGATTTTGCAAACTTAACAGCCCTGTGCCGCGCAGCATCCAAGCCCAGTATTCTTCGGGATTAATTGCTGTAGCTCGATCGGCGCAGGCTACGGTTTCTGCGTAGGAATGCAGTTGCTTGTAAGCTTTGCCCAGATTCAGCCACGCCCTGGCCCAGTCCGGCTTGATTTGAACCGCTTTTCCGTAGCAAAGGACTGCCGCTTCGTACCTTCCTGCGGCGTACAATCTATTGCCCCGATCGTAATCTGGAAATGCTGCAAAAATTCTTAAAATCGGTGGCAGCAGAGCTGGTTGGGGGTTTGAGGAGTTTTCAGGAGCCGAAGTCGAGAGGTCTGGCATACGCCTTGCACATAAAAAATTTAGTGGGATAACAAGCTTGCGGTCTTATATATTAACTTATGCTTTTCTTAATCTCGCTGCTGTTTTGAAACAAATTTAGCATATCAGGCTGGGTGCGACCAATCATTTTTACTTAATTCTAGTAGGTATAAAATTATGCACCCCTCCCACTTTGGGTACACCCCTGTAAGATACGGTCAGTCGATTTTCGATTTTCGATTTTCGATTTTCGATTGACCGAAAGCATCCAGAATACAAGCAGATATGTCCTAATTCAGATTTCAAACCAAATTTAATATGTTAGAAATGCACGCGCTTTTAGATGTCACGGACTGTCATTGGGAGTCGATCGACTCGCAGCCGAATTATTGGTACGAAGGCCGTTGTCCTCAAAGCGGCGAGCTGCTGAGACTGCCGCGCACTCGAATGTCCGAGGAGCTCGCGCGGGGTTTGATGCAGTACCTGGCGGCTGACGATTCCTATGATCGCGAAGGGAAGATGTACGGCATATTACTGGTGGAGATGCCTTCGGGGGAAAAGGGGATACTCAAAGCATTTTCCGGGCTGCTGAACGGTTGCAGCATTGTTGATGGGTGGGTGCCACCGATTCCGGGACGAGATCGTGTGGCTTTCGAGGAAGCCCGCACCTTAACTCAATTGGAGGCGATGAAACAGGAACTTATTGCACTGAATCAACTCCCGCAGCGACAAGAGTATGAAGGCTTGTTTCGGGAGTTTGAAGTGCAAATGCAAGTTTTGAGCGATCGGCATCGCAATTGCAAGCATCAGCGAGACGAAAAACGCCAGTTACTGTGTCAAAGTCTCGCAGCAGAAACGCTAGAAATTGCCCTGGAACAACTGAATCAAGAAAGCCGTTTGGAGAAAATTGAACGCAGGCAATTGAAACGACAGCGGGATGAAACATTGCAGCCGCTAAAACAATTAATTGAAGCTGCGGATCGGCGGATGCAGGCGCTGAAACAGCGGCGAAAAGAACTTTCCCGCGAACTTCAGACGCAAATGCACGCGGCTTACACTCTGGTGAATTTTTTGGGGACATCGCGATCGATCTCCTCATTGATGCCAACTAATTCTATTCCGACGGGTACCGGCGACTGTTGCGCGCCAAAATTGCTCCACTACGCGGCAGCAAACAATCTGAAACCGCTGGCAATGGCTGAGTTTTGGTGGGGGCCGGCATCGGGCGATAAGATACAGGGAGAATTTTATGGCGCTTGTGGCGATCGGTGTCAGCATTTGATGGGTTTTTTGCTGTCAGGATTAGCTCAAAATTCGATTGTTTCTAATATAAATCAGGGTTCGACGGGCGGGCTACAAGCCCAACCCTTACTCACCACAAGCAATAATATTTATTGTGGAACTGGCATCTTGCCCGTTAGGCAAAGGCTACCAATTATCTATGAAGACAAGTGGTTGATTGCGGTCAATAAACCCTCTGGATTGCTGTCAGTTCCAGGTCGTTATTTTGAAAATCAAGATAGTGTTTTCAGTCGTTTGCGTAGCTTGTTACCCGATAGCTTAAATTTAACCATAGTGCATCGTTTAGATTTGGAAACATCTGGGATTTTGCTATTGGCGCGGGACAAAGAAACTAGCAGTCAACTCAGGCAGCAATTTGCAAAAAAGCAGGTTCACAAGGTTTATGAAGCGGTGCTTTCGGGTACTGTAAAAGTTGATGCAGGTACGATCGATCTTCCACTTTGGGGCGATCCAGAAAATCGCCCTTACCAGCAAGTCAATTGGGAGTGCGGAAAGCCCAGCGTTACTCGCTTTCAGGTAATGGCGAGGGAGGGAAATTGCGATCGCGTCGAGTTTTTGCCGCTGACGGGACGCACTCATCAATTGAGGGTTCATGCAGCGGATGTTCGAGGGTTGGGGATACCGATTTTGGGCGATCGACTTTACGGATGTCGGGCTGCTGCGAATCGGCTACACTTGCACGCGCGGGAACTTTCGTTTGAGCATCCGCAGTTGGGAGAAAAGCTGCACTTACAGGCAGAAACACCTTTTTGAGCTAAGGGTGATCGGGCAATGATCAATATCTGTAGAATAACAAGTAATTGCTTCAGCCTCAAGAGTTTTAGTTGAAATTTGTGCTAACAGTAAGTCATAGTTTTATTGATTTAATTTTAAACAACCCTGAAATATTACAGCTTTATTGCTACCGAGAGCGTTATCTAAATTAAGAGGATACTCAGCTAATTTTCGAGGAGCGATAACGAGATGGATGACAATTTTTTTCAGCTTCATGTTTGTTTACCTAGCATTAATTTTAGCACCTAACATATTAGAGATACGCTTGGGGAACCCGATCGACTTTCAATTTTAGCTCTAACGTACAATAACTAATAACTAATAACCCACAACTACCACTGCGGATCGGAAGCCATCAAAGCAGTCGCAGCCTCGCTCGGTAACGGCTTAGCAAAAAAATAACCCTGACCGTATTCGCAGCCGATCGACCTCAACCTAGCTAATTGTGCCGCCGTCTCCACACCCTCAGCAATCACATCCATACCCAAAGCATGAGCCAGCGCTACAATCGTCCGCACGATCGCCACATTCTCCCCCTCGCTTTCGAGCTCCATCCGCCCCACAAACGACTTATCAACCTTCAAAGTATCCGTAGGAAACCGACTCAAATAACTCAACGACGAATAACCCGTACCAAAATCATCAATTCCCAACTTGACATTTAACGCTTTCATCTGCTTCAAAACCGCGATCGCCGACTCCACATCCTCCATCACCACACTCTCAGTAATCTCCAACTTCAAACTCTCGGCACTCAAACCCGTTGTTTCCAAAATTACCTGAATGCGATCGACCAAATCTGGCTGGGCAAACTGCTTTCCCGACAAATTTACACTCATAATCAAAGCTCGATCGAAACCAAACATTCCCTCCCAAAGCTCCAACTGCCGGCAAGCCTCCTCCAACACCCACTCACCCAGTGGCACAATTGCCCCCGTTTCCTCAGCCACCGGAATAAACTTCATCGGCGAAATCAAACCTCGCAGCGGGTGCTGCCAACGCACCAAAGCCTCAAACCCAATAATCTTCCCGCTTGCCAAAGATACAAACGGCTGGTAATGCAGCAAAAACTCCTGACGCTTGAGGGCCATCCGCAAATCAGTTTCCAATTGCAACCTCTCCACCGCCAAATCGTGCATCGAAGCATTAAACACCTGATACCTTCCCGTTCCCAAAGCCTTCGCCCGGTACATCGCCGTGTGGGCGTCCCGCAGCAAGTGTTCCGGCTGTTCACTGACAGTAGCAGCAGGTTCGCCCCCGATGGCAATCCCGATGCTTGCCGTCAAAAACACCTCCTGCCCCTTCAACTCAAAAGGCACAATTAAAGCTTGGTGAATTCGAGTGGCCAAATCCACCGCAGTAGCAACATCAACATTCCTCACCAAAATCGCAAAATCATCACCGCCCACCCGCGCCACAGTATCGGCGCGACCAATACTTGTCCTCAACCGCAACACCACCGCCATCAGCAGTTCATCCCCCGCCAAATGACCCAAAGAATCATTAATCACCTTAAACCTGTCTAAATCCAGAAACAGCACCGCAAACAGATAGCTGCGGCGGCCCCTAGTATTGGCGATCGCCCGCCCCAGACAATCCACGAACAAATCCCGGTTGGGCAAACCTGTTAGAGAATCGTGAAAAGCATCGTAAAGCTTCCTGTAAGCACTGACACTCACACCAGTCACCACCAAACCCAAAGTCGGCGACACCAGCGGCACCCACCCACCCCCAGTAAAAATCCCAAAACTAATCCCCAACAGTCCCATCAATCCCGCAGCCCCAGCCAATCCCGCCCTCACAGGATGCTGAATCCGCCAAGCCAAAACCCCGCCAATCATCGCCCAAGCACCGTTCCAAAAAATTTCCGCCCATTCCGGCCACACCCAAAATAGCGATCGCCCATCCAAAACCGCACTCAATATTTGGCTGAGCATTTGCGCGTGCAGCAACACCCCCGGCATTTTCGGACTTTGCTTTTTAACCGGGCTGTAGGGCGTCAAAAACAAATCTCTGGTACTCGGTGCAGTCGTCCCAATCAACACAATCTTGTCCTTAACCCAGCTTGGGTCAATTTCTCCCTTCAATACCTGCCTGATACTGACTTGTCGCACCACCTCCTTACCAGATCGGTATTTGAGCAGAATTTGGTAGCCTTTGGCATCGAGATTTGCATAGCCACCGCTGTTAGAAGTTAAAGGCACAAATTCTGCCTTTCCCCAATTGATTTGGTGGGGATGAACAGGGCTATTTTTCTGCTGTACTCTGTCTTTGAGATACAGCAAAGCCACTTGCACAGAAAACGATAAAGCAATCTTTTTGTCTGGTTGCGAAACTGAAAGCAAATTGCGGCGTACAACGCCATCAGGATCGAGCACGAAGTCGTTAAAACCGAGCCGATCGGGCGGTATCCCCGGAGGCGCAGGCACTCCCTGACTTTCTGAATCGCTCAATTTATAGATCGCCACCACATTCGGTGCTTTCAGTGCGGCCAGCAATTCTTCGTGTCCCGGCGGTTGAGGCAAATCCCGGTACAAATCCAAACCGATGACTTTTGGCTGATACTTTTGCAGTTTTGCCAAGGTTTGAGCGAGCGCACCGTCGGAAATCGGAAATCTCCCCAAAGCTTGAATATCAGCCTCAGAAATTGCCACTACCAGCAGTCGCGGATCGGGACCCGAATCTGGCTGCAAGCGCACTAACGAGTCAAAACTCCCCAATTCCAGGCTTTGCAGGCCTCCCAACTGCCGAACTCCCATATTCAGCAGCGTTACAGTCGCGCCCGCAAGCATTGCAGGCAAAATCCTAACCCGTCGGTTTTGAGAACTCAGGTTGAGACCAGTTGCGACAGACATGACATATCGAAGATTTCGAGAGAATTTGGCAGTCACAGAAAAAATATGTCGGTGCAAATTAGCTTTGCAGTCTGTTCTTACAGAATTGAGCTTAATATGAGATTGAATGTAATTTTTTCAGAACTTCTGCCGCCACCGAGTTTCTTTAAGCTAATTACTCGATTTGGCAAAGTATTTCTCGAATCGGAACCGGGTTTTGGAAGATTGGCCGACAAATCCTGTCTTTCATTCCTTGTTTACCCAAATTCCCACAAGCGTTAAAATTTAGTCGATCGAACTTTCAGGATATTTTTGAGATTATGGCGAATCAACTTCCGATTCCGGTGATTGTTAACGGTGCTGCAGGCAAAATGGGCCGCGAAGTAATTAAGGCGATCGCCCATGCTAGTGACATGACCTTATTTGGGGCTGTAGACCGCTCTCCGTCGTGCCTCAACGCCGATGCCGGCGAATTAGCCGGATGTGGCCCGTTAGAAGTTCCCATCACTGACGACTTGCAAGGAATGCTGGTATTAGCAGCTCAGGAAAAGCAGTTAGGAGTGATGGTAGATTTTACGCACCCTTCGTCAGTGTATGAAAACGTGCGATCGGCTATAGCTTACGGGATTCGCCCCGTAGTCGGCACTACCGGATTGAGCAGCAAGCAAATTGAAAACTTAGCTGAATTTGCTGATAAAGCGAGCACAGGGTGTTTGATCATACCCAATTTCTCGATCGGCATGGTTTTGCTCCAACAAGCCGCCGTCACGGCATCTCAGTATTTTGAACACGTAGAAATTATCGAGCTGCACCACAATCAAAAAGCCGACGCTCCCAGCGGTACGGCAATTCAAACTGCCCAAATGTTAGCAGAGATGGGAAAAACTTTCAATCCGCCAGAAGTTGAGGAAACCGAAAAATTAGCCGGAGCTCGAGGTTCACTGGCGGATGAAGGGATTCGCATTCACAGCATCCGTTTACCCGGTTTAATTGCCCACCAAGAGGTAATTTTTGGCGGCGCCGGTCAAGTTTATACTTTACGACACGATACGAGCGATCGCGCTTGTTATATGCCCGGAGTCTTGCTGTCTATACGCAAAGTCATTGAATTGCGATCGCTCGTTTACGGTCTGGAAAAGATCTTGTAGGTAATTGGTAATTGGTAATTTGTAATTGGTAATTTGTTACTACTGCCAACTGCCAACTGCCAACTGCCAACTGCCAACCGCCAACTGCCAACTGCCAACTGACTAATTATGCTAATTCCCTTAACCCGCGAAACCTTTCAAGAACTAATTCCCGCCGTCGCCACGGGAGCGCAATACAAATATATCTGGGGAAAACCGCCCGATTTTTTGAGGCGAATGTTAATCTCTGCCGTCACCGTAGTTTTCCTCCTGGTAGTTTATAACTTCGTCGGTTCCGATGTCGGGCCGCTAGTTTTAATCACCGGATTGATAGCTGGTTTGTACTGGCTGTGGGGGCCGATTTTGTGGGCGAGTTTGCGGAATGCAGAATGCCGCAAATATCAATACTGCGGTTTTTGGCAAGGACGAGTTTTGGATATATATATTACAGATGAAGTCACAAGTCAAGAAGAAACAGTCAATCAAAAAGGACAACTCGTAATAGTTGACAACCTAGAACCACGAATCAACTTAGAAGTTGGCGACAAAACCGGATTTACTACTACACTTCGAGCTCCATTGCGGAAAGATCATCAAGGAATTGTCCCCGGCCAAGCTGCTTTAATGTTAATCATGTCAAATCAAGAAGATTTAGGCAGAATTGCCAAAGTTTCAGATATTTATATTCCCAGCCGTGACGTGTGGGTGAGCGACTATCCTTATTTACGCAGAGATTTGTTTGTCGAGATGAGCCAGCAAATTAAAAAAGGTAGGAAAAAAGACCGCGATCGCACTAATCAAAGCAGAGATGTAAAAAGGCGATCGCCCGCTGATTATTAATATTGATAGTAGCCACAAATTTAAGAGCGAGTGCAGGTTAAAATTCTGACAAAATTCACAAGATAGCCGCTAATGCCTGCGGTTTTTTAGGTGAACCCCTACAGTTTCATCTTTTTTAGTTCCGATCGAGGCGAACCCGCCCACATTCATGTTAAGCGCGATCGGCAACTTACCCAATTTTGGATGAATCCTGTATCTCTAGAAAAAAATCTAGGCTTCAAAGAGCATGAATTAAACCAGATTGCTCGTCTTGTATAGGAATATGAACAAATATTGTTGCAGGCTTGGCATGACTACTTTGGTACATGAAACAGAACCCCTCGTAATTAAAGTCACGGTGACAGATGAAAAAGTAATTGTGGACTTAGTTGATGGTCGCAGTTTGAGTGTTCCCTTAGCTTGGTATCCCCGTTTGTTGCACGGTTCCCCGGAGGAAAGACATAATTGGCAGCTACTTGGAGATGGTTATGCCATTGAATGGGTTGATTTAGACGAACATATTGGAGTTGAAGGTTTGCTAGCCGGCCGACGCAGCAGTGAAAGTCAACGATCGTTTGAAAGTTGGTTAATTAACCGCAAGACTGATCGAAATAATCCAGAACGACTAATAACTAATGACTAATGACTGCTGACTTCTCGATCAACTGTTTCCCTCTTGCCCATAAGCTTGCCAAGCCAAATCCACCAGCCCGTTAACTATAGCCACAGCCACCACCGCAGAACCCTTGCGGCCCTCAATCCGAATGTGAGGAATCATCGAATCGTGCAGCCGCGACTTAGCCACGTCAACCCCCACAAACCCAGAAGGAGTCCCAATCACCAAAGCCGGTCGAATTTCCTCCGATTCAATCAAATCCACGATCGCCGACAAAGCAGTTTGAGCCTGGCCCACCACAAAAATCCCTTCAGGATAGCGTCTTGCCAAAGTTTCAATCCCCCAAGCCGCCCGCGTCCTTTCCTTTTGGGGGCGTGTCAAAGCCTCCATCGAACAGTAAACCGGATTCGCAAAGGTACTTTGGATCAGAGGCGTAATGCCCACCTGCACCATCGGCACATCTACCACGATCGTAGTCCGAGCAGCCAAAGCCGCCGCCCCAGCCTGCAAAGCCTGATCGGAAAAACTAATTAAAGACTTGTACTCAAAATCAGCAGTAGCATAAATCACGCGGCGGACTATTTCGTACTCCGCCGCTGAAAAACCGTGGTCGCCAATTTCGTTATCGATTAATCCCAGACTCTGGGCATCGCTTACGTGCCATTCCATTTGTTGGATAGCTGTCGCCTCTGAGTTGTCAGGTATCAGCTTACCAGCTTTTAGTCATTCGTTGACTGTTGAGTAAAATCTGCCAACTGCCAACTGCCAACTGCCAACTGCCAACTGCCAACTGACAACTGACAACTAAGTTTCCGACGATGAAGAAGATTTGCCCAACACCGGAGTCAGGAATGCCACCAAAACTCCGATCGCAAAACCGGCCACATTCCGAACCACAGGCAACCAGTCAGAAGTCCGAGTCACCACAGGCCCAAGTCCGAAAGCGAAAAACAGAATGCCCCACAGCGGCGAAAAAATCAGCGCCCACTGCCAAGCCACAACCTGTCCCGGCTTCCGAGGCTGAGCCGCAAACCCGCAGATGACGCCGCCAACCACCGACGTAATTAACGTCAGAATCCACTGTTCCCTTGGCAAACCCGGAACCACGCGGCATCCGCCCTGACGCAAACAGCCTTCTATTGACTCCAAAGATTCAATAATCGCTCGATCTTCCCCATTGTCCCGCACAAAAAATTGATTACCGTAGCGGGTTTGCAGTTCCACCCAAAAAGTGCGCGGCAACAGCGGATACAGCGAGTCGCCCACATTAAAATTGAGCAAATTGCCCCCTCGGGGGTCCGCAACTAATAACACACTCTTGTCATCTAGCCCCCAATAGCTTTTGACAGCCAAACCGGGCGTGCGATCGTACTGAGTCAGCACTCGCAGTTTCCAGCCCGTTTCGGCTTCAAATGCCTTTAAATTTTTTGCCAAATTTTGTTCTTCAATATCCGTAAGGGCTTTAGCTAAGTCAATGATCGGCGTCTGAGTTGAAGGCAACAAATCGGGATTATTGAAAGCGTGGGCTACAGGTGCGATCGTCCACACGGACAAAGCCAGACAAAATGCGACAACAGATGCTAGAAATTTTCGCGGGAAAAGCTGTGACATAGGAACTTATAATCCGGGTCTTAATTGTGAATGCTAGCTGGCGGTCTTAACCAAAGGATAAGAGAAAACTCATTTTTCTTTACAATTATTTACTTTACAGGAAGCCGAGAGCAAGGGGAAGGAAAAAATAGTTTTTGAGAAAGGGGGAGGGGGGAGAAATTAGCGATCGAGCTCCTCAAGGGGGTGAGTAACATCGAAAATCGAAAATCGACTCAATCCCCCAATCGAAAATCTAAAATCGAAAATCTAAAATCGATTTGGTTTTGCCCCAACCCCCTCACAGAGAAGCCGATCGCGATCGCTCACATTAGGATTAGTTCTCAGATAATCCCCCACCCAGTCACAGCCCCTCACCAGCAAATCGTCAAGATCCAAATTCCACAAAATCACCCGATTATCCCGGCCCGCAGAAGCCAGAACCTTCCCATCCGGGCTAAAACTCACGCTCATCACACTATCCTTGTGACCCGTCAAAGTTTTCAACAAAGTCCCGCTGCGACTCCACAGCTTCACCTTATGGTCATAACTGCCCGAAGCAACCAACAAACCATCCGGGCTAAAACCCACGCTAGTCACGCTGTCGCTAGAACCCTTCAGCAGCGTCGCCACCAAAGTCCCATCTACCTTCCACAATTTCACCGAATTGTCGTAACCAGCCGAAGCCAGCATTTTGCCATCAGGGCTAAAAGCAACCCCCAACACAAAACTGTTGTGAGCTCCTTCAAAAGTTCTTAGCAAACGACCGTCCCGATTCCAGAGTTTGAGAGTACCATCATCGCTGGCAGAAGCCAGCATCGAGCCGTCGGGACTGAAAGTCACCCCAGTCACCCAGCCTGTGTGTCCCGTCAAAGTCTTAATCAGCCTGCCGTTTCTAGTCCAGAGTTTCACAGTCTTATCCTTGCTCGCCGAAGCCAGAACCTCGCTGTCGGGGCTAAAACTCACGCTCATCACGCTGTCGGCGTGGCCGTCGAGAGTGAACAGCACAGAAGGCGAACACGGGAATAGCGGAGCCGAAGGACAAGGGAGAATATTATTCATGCCATCTTCTGTCAAACTCCAGACTTTCACCGTTTTGTCGTAACTCCCAGAAGCAAGTACCTGGCCGTCGGGGCTGAAACTGACGCTGGCGACTCTCTGAGTGTGTCCTTCTAAGGTTTCCAGCAAAACTCCCGTGCGACTCCAGAGTTTGATAGTTTTGTCCGTAGAAGCAGAAGCCAGCCTTTGGCCGTCGGGGCTAAAAGTAACGCCTTGCACCCGGTTTTGGTGTCCGTCGAGGGTTTTGAGCGGCACGTCATCGAGTCGCCACAGCCTGACAGTTTTGTCAAAACTTGCCGAAGCCAAGGTTTTGCCTTCCGGGCTAAAACTCACCTGAGTAACTCGATCGGCGTGTCCCTCAAAAGTTCTCAGTAAGCGACTCTCTGGTTTAATGTTGCTAGCATCGGTTGGGCGTTTGTCGCCAACACCAGCCAGACTCCAGAGTTTGACAGTCCCGTCTGCACTTCCAGAAGCAAGTGTTTGACCGTCGGGGGAGAAACTGACACCAAATACCCACTTGCTGTGTCCCCGCAAAGTTGTTAGCAGTTCACCTTTTTTTGCTGGTTTTGAATTTTCTGTTGGTGGGTGTTTGAGTGCAGCGATGCTCCAGATTTTCACCGTTTTATCTTCACCCGCACTGGCGATCGTTTCACCATCGGGGGAGAAACTGACGGTGTAAATTTTCGAGGGTTGTCTGTTTTCGCTGTGCCATAAATTAGCGATTAACTTACCGTCAGAACTCCACAGTTTCACAGTACCGTCATCGCTCGCCACAGCGATTATTTGGCCGTCGCGGCTGAAGCTTAGCCAATTTACGGGAGCAAATTGTTCGATCGTTCGCAGCAGCGTGCCATCGGTTTTCCAAAGTTTGATAGTTTTGTCTGTAGAGCCACTGGCGATCGTTTGACCGTCAGGGCTAAAAGCAACGCTGGTAACGCTATTAGTATGCCCTTTGAAAGTTGCCAGCAAACTGCCGTCATTTTGCCAAATTTTGACAGTTTTATCTAAACTTGCCGAGGCTATGGTTTTGTTGTCGGGACTGAACGCCACACAGGAGACACTGTTAGTGTGGCCTTTGAAAGTTGCCTGCAAACTGCCGTCGCGCCGCCAAAGTTTGACTGTTTTATCTACACTGGAAGAAGCTATTGTTTCGCCGTCTGGACTGAAGCTAAGACCCCAAACTACATCGCCGTGTCCTTCCAAGCGGTTGCGTTCTTTAACTCCATAAACTGCCTGCTGCAGGGCGGCAGAAATCAGAATTTCGGTGTCTTTGAGAGTAGACATTTGTTGGGAGTGTTCGATCTGTTTCCACTTTTTGCCAGCTCTCAAACTTTCCATCATGGCGTCAAATTTGTTGTTTGAGAAATAAAGTGCTTCAGAAGCTGCTGTCAGGGTACTGATTTCGGCTCGCTGAGTTTGAGCGACAGCTAGCTGTTTTTGACCCACAGCCCGCCACCAAAAATTTACGGCGGCGATGGTGGAACTGGTGAGCAGCATGACGCCGATCACTGCTACTCCCAGCAGTTGTTTGAGAAAAGTATTGGCTCGGTAGAGCTGTGCTTGACTCATTTTTTTGTCTGCTTCTGCTTTGTGCAGTCTGGCTTCTAAGCCGAATCTTTGACGGATCGGTCGCACTAAATAGTCGTGTACCAATTGATAGCGGTCTTCGGGCGCTTCCCGTAGCAGAAATAGCAAACCGTGACCAACTAAAATGTCTAAAATTAAGTCGAGGTTGTCGGTTTTATTGGGTCGGCTTTCAGGGTATGCAGCGAACTGTCGCTGTAGGGAAATTCTGTTTCTGCCGATCGCCGATAATTCGGTTTCGCGGGCATCGGCTGGCTGCTGACCTGTAACTAACGAGAGTTCGTGTTTGGTTTTTATCAGGCGAACGCCTCTTTCATCTGTCAGGGAAAACAAGATTTTCCAAGCTGCGTCTTCGTTAACGGGTCCACAGTCAGAGATGACTCTTTCGAGCGATCGTTTCACTAATTCCGCTTTGGGATTGTCCCCCAACTGCTGGTATTGTGCTAGACTGGTAATACCTTCTTCTTGCAGTTGCGCTCCTACTACCTGCAATTCGATCGGTCGCACTTCTTGCAGTTCGTCTGCTAAATCTTCTACGAAGGCATCGATCAGTGCCGGCTCTAAATAAAATTCCGCCCGTTCTGTTAAGTGTCCGATGACAGCCCGCGCGTCTTTGATAGAAAAACTCCGCAGTTGGTAGCGGATACTTTTGTCGAGAATATTATTGTTAATAGCGTCAAGATTTGGGAAGCGATCGCAATCTAGTAAATAGTGCAAATAATCTTCGCGCAAGCACAGAATTATCTTGACATAAGGCAAATTCAAAAACAAACGCAAAAAATTATAAAAAAGTTGTCTTTGTGCCACTGAAGTCGAAACAAAGAAAAACTCTTCAAATTGATCGAAAATCAGCACAGTCAACAAATTATTTGTGGCATTTTCGCGCAACTGCTCTATAATAAAAGAAGAGACTTCCGAGCTGCGAGCAGGAATAACCGAGCAACTTCTTTTGTGGATTTCCTGTAGTCCTTTCGAGATTAATTTACTTTCCTCTTCGGCTTGTTTGTCGTACAGTGCGCTGTTCAAAGCATTTTCTAACTCCACCAGCCAGTCGGTGTAAACTTTGACTACTACGGGCAATGTATCCCGCGCGCCCGGAGTAATATTTTTCAAAGCTGGTACTAAGCCGGCATTGACTAGAGAACTTTTCCCGACTCCGCTGGGCCCGTGAATAATAGTTAATTTATGGTCGTCCCTGCTAATTCTTTCTAGCAAGCTATTGATATCTGTTTGCCGCGAGTAAGCTGTCATGGAGGCTGCGATGGCAGCTTGGTTTTGAGCTGAGGGGCCTGAAGGATTGACCGCTTGGCGCTGCTGCTGCAATTGGCTGGCTCCGATAAAAGCTCTAAATCCGTATTGATATTCGATCGAACGCTGGGTTTTTTTAATCCGAAATGCTTTAAGATACTCTCCCTGCTCGAAATAAACGGCTTGCAATTCCGTCAAAATATCGATGTAAAGTCGGGGGTCGTACTTCGGCTCGCTTTGAGATTGAGCCAACTCCAAAGAATGAACCGCCGCTTCCCACTGGCCTAACTGCCGCAAACTTCGGGCTAAAAGTAAAAGATACGAACTCCTGTCGGATTTGGGATGTTGGATTTTAGATTTGGGTTCGTTACTTAACTCGTTAGAGCCCACAATTTCTGGATAATTTCCCTCAAACCCCAATCTCAAATCTTCAATCAGCAATCTCAAATCATTAGGCGTTTGATCCAAAATCGCCAAAGCCAACTCGGCTAGCTGGCGGGCTTGACTCCACCTCGACTCTTGCAGGGCAACTTCAGCCAAAAAGCCGTAATCTTGAGCTAGTTGGCTGGGGGTACCGTAAGTGAAGTGCAACTGCAAAGAATTTTCCGCTAATGCTTGCAACTCTCCCCAAGCTTTCAGGCGCTGCAGCACTTCTCCGAGGTGTGCTGTCACCTCAGCTACCAATTCCGGGCGTGAGGCAAGGGAGAAAGCGTTTCTAGATTTTTCCAGGCTAATCCACGCTTGTTCCCAGTGCTGGCGGTTGGCTACCGGGTTTCTGGCTGCTTGTAAGCGGTGACACAGGGCTATGTGAAACAGCACTATGCCTTCTCTCTCTAAAAATAAAATTTTGGGGACAGGATTCGACAAGGAGGAGAAGGTTTCTGGGTTTTCGGAATGTTCCAAGTTTGCTAGTTCCCAGTTGCCCGTTTTCTGCTGCCAAAATACTAAACTTTCTTGGTAGTGAATTAAGGCAGTTTCGGTTTGGTCGCTGACATAGTAATCTCGACCGAGAACGAATTGCAGGCTGGCTTTGAGGGCGGGTTCTAATTCTTCACCGCGATTTTGTAAATCTCTTAAAGCTAATTCTAGTTCTCGGCGTGGCAAAGAGCCGATCGCCAAATCGAAGGTATTGCCCGGACTCAATGGCGAATACGAGTGGACATCTGATTGTCGTCGGTTTTGTGGCCGTGAGTTAAAAGTTAGAAAGCGTTCTCCAGGGCTGATTTCGCGATCGAGGTCGCTTTTTTCGGACGGGGTTTCGCAGGTCTCACAATTAGCGATGGTGCTGACGTTGCTACTGGCGAGTTCTTGATTGAGTTCGCCTATTTTAAATATAGTATCGGCCCGCCTAGCGAGAAAATTAATTAATTCGTCAACGCCCATTTCAAATTTAATTGTGGCGGCGGCCCAACTTTTGAAATCCGGGGCCAGACGAATCATTTTGGTCACGATGTCATCTGTTACCCACAAAATCACTGGGCAGGAAAAATTTTTGCGAAATTCGTCTCGCACTTGATTGGTAGAAGCCATCAGTTCGTCGATCGCTACTACTGTTTCTAAACCAAATACCATCAAAGCCGAGGCAGAAACCACCGGCGAGTACCCCTCTTGGAAAGTGCTTGCCTGCAGAGTAGTGTAAAGGGTTTTGACTGAAGCTGGCAGGACGAGATCTTGAATTGGAACTGGGGACACTTCTCGCAGCCGCTGCGCTATTTGCTGGCGCAACTGCTCGTAGTTGCAGCGCACCAAAATTAGCGAGAATTGGTGTTGAGACATTGTGATTGACCTGACCAGAGTTTTGAGCGATCGCTCGTTGTAGTTGGCAGTTTCTTGTACCTTAATTAGATCGGTCATGCGTGCACCTCTTTTGCATTAATCAATTACCTAACGCTCGCCAATCGTGACTGAAAGCGTATCTACTTAGACAGCGCCGTCTCTGTCTGACGCTTTATCTCTGTATAAATACGTAGTTTCTCCTACTTGTTCTATCAATACTTACATAGTTATTAGATCCAATGTAAAGATATCATACCTCTCAATCTCAGAGAATGCTAGACTTCCCAATAAAAAATTAAGGTTATCTTAGATGTTTTTATTCAGCTATACATAAAAAACTACAGATCATAAATAGCCAACTGCTAAGTTCACGATCATACCGCCGGCTAGCTATTAGTAAACAACTCCGATATATCTGTAGCAGGCATTTAACACAACCGCAAAAAAAATGTCGTCCGGGATGGGATGATATGAAATTAAGAGCAACAGGTAAAAACAGAAATAGGGGGTATGACATTGCAGATATGAGAGTTGAGAGTGGGGAAAGTCCTTAGTGGCGGCAAAGTTGTATACGACAATAACATTCACCGCCTATAGCCAGCATTCAACAGAAATCAGCCAGTGGCAAAAACCGCTGACTGATTTCTTTATTAAATTGTAAGATTTCGGCGTTGTGAGCGATGAATTTTCAGTTAAATACTTTCTAATTCCCTGGTGGTTAAGGGTTCTTAGAGTCACGAAGCTATCTCAAAAACCCCAACTATTTTGCTTCAGTGCGCTGCAGCCACTCCTTATATTTTCTGGTTTCTGCTAGGGCTGGATTAATCCCAAACCAACGACCTTCTTGATCGCGGTATTCAAAGACAAACATACTTCGCAACAAGATTTGAGACTCTTCTTCGCCGGTTACACTTTGTCGCTTGACGACTTGAAACAGCAATTCCCATTCCAGGTCATTGATGGCTCCCAAAAGGTCATCGCGATATTCTTGAATGACGCTTTCGAGGCATTCGCGAGAGAAGGGAGGGTCTTCGTGCTGCAAACAGCTATACAAAAGCATCAGTAGATTGCGAACGTGACCGCCACTAATCCGGCAAAGCCGATCTAAAGTTTCGGGAGAGTCAAACACCTGGGAAATCAAATCAATGCGTTGATCGGGAGCAACTTTCGGGAAAGCTCTAGCTAATACTAACTGCCGCAGCAGTGCCATTCCTTCGAGGTGGTCTTCGCCCGATCGCACTTGCACTGGTACCATCGGCATCACCTTGGGCTTGACTCCAAATCGACTGGCAAGGCGGCCGAAGTCGTTGGAAAAAATCAAAGTCAGGGGAATCGTGTAGACAACATGGCAATTAAGTTTTTTCAACTGTTCGCCACGGTCTAAAAACAGGTATTCTGGCTGGGTGCGTCCGCTGGGTTTGAGGGAGGCGTCGAGGCGATCGAGGTTGTCAACGATGACTGCGAGCCCTTTTTTGCCTTGCTGCTTGAGTTCGGCGTTAGCTTTGTTGAGGAGTTCTTCGTTGATCGACTGCAAAATGCTGTTGGTGCGGGGTTCGAGATATTGCCTGAGTTGCGATCGCAGTTTGGGAGAGTCTTTAGTTTTAGCAGTAACTCTAGCAATGCCTACAGATAACTCGGCTTCCGCTGACAAATCTATGGGAGTCTGCAAAAATTCTGCCACTTCTGCAAACAGATTTGTAAAATAGCTCGGTCTGAGTTTGATTTTAGCCGATTCCATAGTTTCGCTGACTTGGCGCGCAATGCTCAGCAAAATATCGCTGATATCTACATCACCCATGTCTAAGTCTTGGGAAGACTCGAAGTAGACTACGCAAAAACCCTCTTGCTCTAGCTCAGCTTTCAGCCGAAACAATTCCGTAGATTTGCCACAGCCGATATGTCCTGTAAATAGCTGACAGGTTGGCTCGTTGGGGGAGATGCGGGTAATGGTTCGCTGTAAAGATTCAATGATTTTGCCGCCACGCACGGAACCAAAATCAATGTAGTATTGATAATCCCCTGGGTCTCCCGCAACAAGGGTCTTGCTGGGGTTGCAGGCTTTATAGAATCTGTCTAATTCGAGTGCGATCACAATGGAAGCCGAATAAAAGTTAAAAAAGTTAATCGAAAGTCTAAACTTTCTTTAGTTGAGTTTAGTTTGATTTGTAACCTTTTGCCCTGTGGGGTAATGCCCTAAATACCCAAAGAACCTTGATCTGGCAAGGGGTTTTCCCGGCGCTGGAATTGGGAATTTTTAATTAATAATTTTTTATTACTTAGCGGGATCAGTGATATTACTGATATCAGCAGGAGTATGGGTAAATTTGCGGGGATCTGGTTAAATGGTAGGGGAAAACAGGGTTCAAGAGAGAGAGCTTAAACAGTTTTGAATTTGTGCTAATCCTTAATTCCTATATTGTCAAGACGTAGATGGCTAGTTTTGGAGCGGTTTCTCAAACAGAGTTAGGGCGCAGGCGCCAAAAGTTGCGGCAGCAGAGGCGCGCTCGATTGGCGGCTGTTGTGTGGCAAATGCTAGCAGCGAGCGCAATCGCTGGAGGTTTGCTGTGGTGGATTGCTCAGCCGGCTTGGTTGATTGCCCGATCGGAACAAGTGAAGGTGGAGGGCAATCAGTGGCTGTCAGATAAGGCGGTGCGGTCTTTGGTGCCGCTGTCTTACCCGCAGTCGCTGTGGGGGATTCAACCGCAGGCCCTGGCCGAAAAGCTGGAGTCAACGGGGCCCATCGCCAAAGCGAAGGTGACTCGTAACTTGTTTCCGCCGAGTTTGACTATAGAAGTGGCAGAACGCCTGCCGGTGGCCGTGGCGCAGCCGACGGCGGTGTTGAGATCGAACAGTGAGAAGGAAAAAGTGGGGTGGCTGGACGCTCGCGGAGGTTGGATGCCGTCGGATAGTTATACTGCTGTACGATCGCAGAATAGTTCGATCGGGCCCGGCAGCATTCCGGGAACGCAGCCTCAGCGTTCTTTGCCCACTTTAAAAGTCATCGGGCCTTTGGAACAGTATCGCGCGTCTTGGCCGAAGTTTTACCAAGGACTCAGCGGCTTGACGGTGAAAGTGTTTGAGATTAATTGGCAAAACCCGAACAACTTGATCTTGAAAACAGAGATCGGTACCGTACACTTAGGGCCGTACAGTTCCAAGACTGCGGAGCAACTTAAGGTTTTAGACCGAATGCGACAATTGCCAAAACAGATAGATTCAAGCAAAATAGCCTACATTGACTTGAAAAATCCTGCTTCGCCGATCGTCCATTTGCCGGAACTACCCGGCAGTTTGGAGAGTTCAACTCCGGCACCCACTCGCGCCCGAAATTGATCCTCTGTCAACAAAAGGTAGAAGGTATCGATCGGACGGCAGAATTTTTAGCCATCAGGATCAATACGCAGCACTGGAAATAAGGACTGTTTTTTGATATCGAGTCGGGAAAAAAAATCTGATTTTTCTTTCCATCCCGATGCCTCAGAGGCTAGTATCCATTTTTTTTCCTGGTGCCTTGCTTACAACTGCCTTAATCCGGTCAAGTACCTGGATGGCGTCAAGCGAGGTCTGGGCTAGCGAGGTCGGCCAAATCCGAGATTGCTAACATTAAGCATCGACCAGTGTTAGTTTTTCGCGCAACTTAGCCTATAGTTGATTGTGAATTGGCGTTTAGTTAAAAAGCTGTAATCTACTATCCCCGACTCTAATGAAGCTTAATAATAGACAGGGGTCTGACCAAGACAGTCCCCCTTCGGAAGAAGTAAAAAATTTTCCGGTGGCTGCAGATTCCGCCAATCCCTTTAGACGCAAGTCTGGTTATGTAAATGTAGATAGTATTGATATCGATCCTATGGTCAATCCCAAAGACATAATGCCCAGCAGTGCTGCCAAAATCAAAGTAATTGGCGTCGGCGGCGGTGGGGGCAACGCCGTTAACCGGATGATTGCCAGCGAGGTTTCTGGTGTCGAGTTTTGGTGCGTGAATACAGATTCCCAAGCTCTGGTTCTCTCAAATGCTCCGAAACGCTTGCAAGTCGGACAGAAGTTGACGCGCGGTTTGGGGGCGGGGGGCAATCCGGCGATCGGTCAAAAGGCTGCGGAGGAATCTCGCGACGAGGTTGCTAATGCTTTGAATCACGCGGATTTGGTATTTATCACAGCCGGTATGGGCGGCGGTACGGGTACAGGCGCGGCTCCGATCGTGGCTGAGGTGGCTAAGGAAATGGGCGCCTTGACTGTGGGCATAGTGACGCGGCCTTTTACGTTTGAGGGACGGCGGCGCACCAGCCAAGCTGAGGAAGGGATTGCGGCTTTGCAAACTCGGGTGGATACGCTGATCGTGATTCCTAACGACAAGCTGCTGTCTGTGATTTCGGAACAAATGCCGGTACAAGAGGCTTTTCGAGTTGCTGACGATATCCTGCGCCAAGGGGTTCAGGGTATTTCTGACATTATTACTATTCCCGGTTTGGTGAATGTTGACTTTGCTGACGTGCGGGCAGTAATGGCGGATGCGGGCTCGGCTTTGATGGGCATCGGCGTAGGTTCTGGCAAGTCGCGGGCTAGGGAGGCTGCAATGCAGGCTATTTCTTCGCCTCTGCTGGAAGCTTCGTCTATTGAGGGCGCTAGAGGTGTGGTGTTTAACATCACGGGCGGTACTGACATGACGCTGCACGAGGTGAATGCGGCGGCTGAGACGATTTACGAGGTTGTCGATCCGAATGCCAATATTATTTTTGGAGCGGTGATTGACGAGCGCCTTCAGGGTGAAATTAAGATTACTGTGATCGCTACTGGTTTTTCGGGGGAAGTTGCGTCGCCTCCGCCTCCGGGGCGCACGCAAAATGTTAATGCTCCTTGGCGGGCTGCAACTGTGCCGGTGACTCCTGCTCAACAGACGCCTGATCCGAAAGCGAAACCGCCGCAGGATTTGGGATTGGATATTCCTGAGTTTTTGCGTAACCGTCGCCCGCCAAGATGATTTTAGATTTTAGATTTTAGATTGGGGATTTTAGATTGGGGATTTTGGGATTTTAGATTGGGGATTTGGCATTGAATCTCCCATCTCCCATCTAAAAAATCGAAAATATCGAGCATCTAAAATCTAAAATCTAAAAAATCTAAAATCTAAAATCTAAAATCTAAAATTTCGAGGGTTTGTCCTGGTTCGGGTTCGAGGAGTTGGGTGGAGAGGCCGGATTTTGCTAGCAAATCGCGAAATTCGGGCATGCTGCCGATCGATCGCACTAACATTGGTAAAATGCCTGTGGCTCGGATGTCTCCCGCCGCTGTAGGCAGGAAAAACCGAGGTTTGAGTGTTTGGGCGAGGCTGAGGGCTTCCGCAGGGCCGATGATGACTTGTCCGAGGAAGGGGAAGATTTGACCGATGACTGGGGCGATCGCTACGTCTACTGTGTCTATTTTCTGTTTAACTTTGTCTAATGGTGGCAGGTGCGGTTCGTAATAAAGTGTCTCGCCACTGCTTAAATCTTTGAGCAAATAGCCGTTTTCTTCTTGTCCCGGCTGGATTTCGGCTCCGGGTACGGCAGTAATTTGTAACTTTTCTTGATAATTAAATTCTTGCCAATTAGCTAAAGATGTGATATTGGTGTAGCCTAAACTGCTGAGGACTTTGGCGGCGGTGGGTGAGGCGATCGCGGGAATTGTGCGATCGAGCAGTTCGAGTGTTGGTCTGTGACAATGGTCGTCTAATCCTTGGGAAATTAGGATGAGGTCGATCGGCGGTAAGCTGCTGGGAGTGAAGGCGACGGGGGTGTTGTGGTAGGCGGTGAACAGCCAGGGTTGACCGTAAAACACGAGGGGATCGATTAGCCAGGGATCGACGAGGATAGTTTGGCCTGCGATGTAGAAGATCCAAGAGTTGAGGTCGATTCGGGTGATTTTCACAATTATTTGCAATAATTCTTTACATTTGTTTTAATCATAGCTAATTTTGTTTGGGAATTTTAACCCCTTCGGAAGCACAGGCGGGACGCCCGTGCCACTGGGAAGCACAGGCGGGACGCCCGTGCCACACATATAATTGGGATTTGTCTGGTTCAAGTTGGTGTTTATCTGGGGTTGAAAGAAGATGATTAAATCGAGGATTCCTGTGGCTTTGACTGTGGCTGGTTCTGATAGTGGCGGTGGGGCCGGAATTCAGGCGGATTTGCGGACTTTTGCGTTTCACTGCGTGCACGGTACGAGTGCTTTAACTTGCGTGACGGCTCAAAATACTTTGGGGGTGACGCGGGTGGATGCTTTGTCTGCTGAGGCTGTGGCTGCTCAAATTGAGGCGGTAGTGGGGGATATTGGGGTGGATGCTGTGAAGACTGGGATGCTGCTGAATAGGGAAATTATGGTGGCGGTGGCTTCACAGGTTGAGGCTTTGGGAATAGGGAATTTGGTTGTCGATCCGGTGATGGTTTCACGATCGGGCGATCGATTGATTGATGAGGGGGCGATCGCCTTTTTGCGGGAAGTTTTGATTCCAATGGCTGCTGTCGTGACTCCCAATCGGTTTGAGGCTCAGATTTTGAGCGGTTTGGAGATTGTTTCTCTAGACGATATGCGATCGGCGGCGCAGCAGATTTATCGTTTGGGTGCGAAAGCTGTTTTGGTGAAAGGCGGCGGGATGAAGGGAGATTTGCGGGGAATTGATGTTTGGTTTGATGGTACGCGGTTGGATGTGTTGAAGACTGAAAATGTTGATACTGGCAATACTCACGGGACTGGTTGTACTTTGAGTGCTGCGATCGCCGCTAATTTGGCATTAGGTAAAGATTTATTGACGGCGGTGACATTGGCTAAGGATTATGTTACTACTGCTCTCAAATATGCTTTGGATATTGGGGAAGGCCAAGGCCCAGTAGGTCATTTTTTCCCCCTTTTAGTGAAATAAGAAGTTATTGGTTATTGGTTATTTATTTGTTGCTCGCTTGGACCTCCTAATAACAACTGTCAACTGTCAACTGTCAACTGTCAACTGTCAACTGTCAACAATCAGTTAATTTCTTAATTTTTCAGGCGAAAGAGCGATCGCCACCAAGTCTTCAATTTTCTTAATATTTGGATCGCCGGCCAAATAACCAATCCCTCGGTGCAAGTGCAGGCGAAATTGTTTCGCTAGAGTTTCTTTTTCTGTGCCTAAATTGTCTTGGTGACACCGCTGCTTGAGGGCAATTATCAGGATATCAGCCATGTCGCCGCCGAAGACATCCCAGCTTAATTCAACGTTGCTGTCGCTGGGAATTGGTACTGGGGATGGGATGCTGGGTTCGGCGAGCGATCGGCAAAATCCCCACCGGCATAGAATATTCCACTGATCGATTTTGGTCGATCGTTTCAGTTTTGATAGTTGGTCTTTGCCTGTTTGGGATAGGCGGATGCGATCGACTGGTGGTTCCATAGGTTTAAGATTGTTTGGTATATTGTAAAAAGTGTTAATCTTGCGGAAGCAAGGCCTCTAAATAACTGGAAATAATTAACATTTTTTTACACGGCGCGACTTGATTAAATCGGTTTTTTTTGGTATTTTTATTGTAGTAGGATTTATCCTTAATAATGGGATGGTGGCAAAAATAAAATTTTCGCAACCATCCCATTATGCTATATATACTACCGCAACTCCAGGGCAAAGTCAAGGGGTTGCGGCTATTTTTTGGGGCGAATTTTTATTCCCAGAAGTAACCTTTTTCGACGGTGGTTTGGTGTTTGGCGGAGTCGTATTTGAGGAGGTAGCTGTGGGCGATCGCCTCTAATTCTTGGAGTTTTTCGTATTCTACTTTTCTAATTTCCGTGTCGGTAGAAAGCAGGATGACTTGGTGGCTGGCTGAGGGGAAATAGCGTTCCACTAGGTTGTTTCTGTGCGAGGAGTCGAGGCGGCCCAAGGGAGTGTCGATCGCCACTGGCAATTGTCTCCCGGATACTCTAGCCAATCCCCACAAAAAGGCGATCGCCAGCAATTGTTTTTCCCCGGCTGAAAGTCGGTGTTTGGGTACCGGTTTGCCTTCTGGATCGTAAATCGAGAGGCTAAATGTTTGAGTGTCGATCGCAACTCTGTGCACGAGGTCGGTTTTGTGCAACAGGTAGCGGAAACAGTCGGTAATTTCTATTTCTAGTTTGTTGAGTTTTTTGAGGGTGAGTTTTTCTTTAAAGAGTTTCAGGGTAGCTTGGGCTTTGGCGATGGAAGCGATGACGTGTTGGCTGTTTCTGATGGTGATGTATTCGCTGCTGTAGTTTTCTAGTTCTTTTTGGTTTTTGGCTAATTCTCTCTCTAATTCATCGACTCGGCGGTTGGCTGATTCCAAGGCTGCGGATGCGATAGCGACTGCTTTTTGGGCTTTACTGACCTCTTCTTCTAGTTTTTCGTAGGCTTCGGGGGAAGCGGCGGCGGCGAGTTGTCTGTCTGTAAAGTCGATTTCTGCTTCGATGTTTTTGATTTCTTCTATTTGTTCGCGGGCTAGAATTTGCTGGGCTTTGATTTGGTAGCTAAGAAGGTTTTCTAGTTGCTGGATGCTGTTGTTGTCGGCGTTCATCCAGGGCGGGGAGTCTGTTCCGGCTTGCTGTTCGAGTTCTTGGTTTTCTTGGCGGATGAAGTCTTGAATTTTATCGAGTTGTTGGGGATTTAAGGAGATTTCCGCCATATAGTTGAGAAGGCGATCGCTTCTTTGTTTGATAACATTTTGGGCAATCTTTGCTTGCTGCTGGCTGGCTTCTGTTTCTGCTTGAATTTTTGCTTCACTTAGCAAGGGCGAAATTAGGGCTAGTGGTAGCGTATTTGACGCCAATTCCATCATGGCTTGACGGTTTTTTTCTGCCTGATTTCTGTAGTCGTTTAGCTGTCTGTCTAGTTGACTGCGATCGGCGGCAATTTTCCCGCCTTCATAAATAAATTTTTCTGATGCTTGTTGCTGATTTTTTTGAGCTTTATCTAACTCGTTTTTAAAGCTAGCTTGTTCTTCTGTTGCTAATTCTTTCTTCTCAGTAATTTCCTGAAAAGTTTGTTCAATTTTCTCTAAAGCAGCCAAGTCTTTTTTGCCAGCAATTTCTTTCCGCTTGCGGCCGGCTAATATTTCTAAATCGACCGCGAGGCGTTCTGCTAATTCTAAACCTAAAAGAGATTTAATCGCCCCGACGACAAACTCTGGCGGTGTTTCGAGTTCAGCGAGTTCTTTTACTTGTTCGCCGTCAAACAAAAATAGGTTGGATATTCCGACGGGCAAAAGGGTTTCGATGTATTCGTCCCAGGTGTTAGTAATTGCTTTATCTGACCACCAATCGCTGACTATTTCGCTGTATATGAGAATGCTTAAATTATCTTTGATATCGGCTTTTTTCCAGTATCTAACTATTTTGAATTGAGCTAATTTGTCATCTTGGACTTGTTCAAATGTTAGTTCGACGCGGGTATCTTCTAATGGGGGAGTGTGGCGGTTGACGCATTGATTGAGAAAGTCGCTGTAGCTTAAATTCCCTCTGGTGGAACATTGGGCGCGACCACCGTAGAGGGCGAGGCGAATGCCGTCCATGAGGGTGGTTTTGCCGCCGCCATTCATGCCGCCAAATAGGATAACTGGGCAGGGATTTCCGTCTTTTTCGGGGCGGAGATTGATGGTTTGGGTGCCTGCATAGGGGCCGAAGTTTTTGAGGACGAGTTCGAGGAATTGCATTGTAGATGTTGTTGGTTGGTGGGGGGGGCGGTTAGCAACGGATTGGGTAGCGGATTTAACGGATGGGTGGTTGGTGGGGTGGCGGTTAGCAAAGGATTTAACGGATGGGTGGTTGGTGGGGGGCGGTTAGCAAAGGATTTAACGGATGGGTGGTTGGTGGGTGGCGGTTAGCAGCGGATTTGGTAATCAGCCACTAATCATCCGTTACATCCGTTACATCCGTTGCTAACCGTCCCCCCCTTTGCTACCAATCGATGACATCTGTTGAATCTTCCTCCTGGTTCTGGGGCTGAATGCTGGAAGGTAAGGGGAGTTCGGCATCTGTTTCTTCATAGGTTCCTGAACTTCCTCTTGTCCAACCCCTGCCACTTGTTTTGGGCGTCCACAAGTAGGGTTGAATGTGTTTCTGCCAACCTTGTACAGATTTTGGTGGGAGGATGCGGTGATATTCTAATTTGCTACGTCCAAAGTTTATAAATAAATCTACTTGGGCTCCTGTAGCTGCTACGTAAGCTATTATTTGAGCTTTATCTTTATCGGTCATTGGATAATTTACGGCTTTATCCTCTACTACAATACCTTCATTCACCCAATGGTCTAGATAGAGGATTCCCATCCAAACTTCACCGTCGTAAATTTGTCTGGGATACTCCATTTCTGTTGTTAAACCGGATTGTATCATTTCTGCATCAAAGGCTCTTTGGTAATGTTTTTCTCTTAAACCTTTTTGCGTCCTCCGGTGTACTCTCATTGCACAGCCGATGATGCTGTATGTAAGTTCCTGATGGGGAATATTAGGATTAAGCATGGTCGTAAAAATTTTGTAATTTAAACGATGAGGGTTGGGTAATAATGAGGTTAGTTGACAGCCTATTCTATCCGATCGCTCGGCGGGGTGGCTGTCAACAAGTTTGGGTTTAACCGCAGGCTAGCGCGTGCTAATCGCTAGGTTTTTCCTCTCCTGAATTGGGCGGTGAAAATTTAATATCCGCCCAAGATAGCTGTCTGCTTTGATTGCTGTTGCTTTCCAGTTCTTCTTTAAGTTTGGCAATATCAACGGTATCGTTTTTGGCGGAACTGTTGGTTTGGGCGATCGCATCTTTGAATTGCCGAATGTTTTCCGTCGGATTTGCTTTAATATCTTCCACCGCTTTTTTTAAATTGCGTTGATAGTGGGCGTTGCCAATCGCTTCTTCCTTCGATCGCGAACTGGTTTCAAAGCATTTGTCCAAATCGGCGTAAATACCTGTACGGCGGGGCTTCGTGTAGTATTGGCGTTCTGTATCAAGGAGTTTTGCCATCAATTCGAGGTGCATTTTGTCCTCGCTGCAAATCTCTTCGATCGCAGTCCATTCATCGCTACCGAGGAGTTTTCTTTCGGCGGCGGGACGGGAATCTTCAAAAGGTTCGCCCGTGACTTCTTCGTAAATCCGAGGTAAAGAATCGTCGAATTCGTGCTTTTCTTCCAGCCAAATGCGGCGGATTTCGCTAAGTTCTTCTGGGGTAATTAAGGTGATGTCGCGCATTTCTAGGGGTGCGGTTTTGCGGATTTGGGTTTGTGCTTCCAAGACTCGTCTCAGCCAGTGTTCTCGCCAGAATTTGGTGTAGGGCCCTGGGATGGGTTCGACGGAGGTTGTGTCGTCGCCCATGTTGCGTTCAAACAGTTCTACTCTACCGTAAATGCGTCGGAAGTCTCTTTTTGGGCGATCGTCTTTTATGTCTAATTCGTTGCGAATATCGAGGAGAGGCTGCATCCATTCTTTTTCCTCATCGTTTTGAATCATTGCCTCCATAGATTTGTCTTGGCTTACCATTGTGCAAACCCAGCAGCCAAAGCGAGAACTGCCGCAGCTAGGTGTAGACGTATCGACAACTAAAGGACATTCATTGTCTGCTGTTGCGCCTCGATACATGGTAAATAAATCTTTATTGCTATTTTCCCAAGGGTTAGGCCACTGATTCAGATAAATCCAGACTTCATCAGTTCGCCAATCTTCTATCGGACTATAAATTAGGGAATTAGGCAGACTAGGACTCTGATAAAGCAGAGATTTAATGGAACTAGATTTATCATTTAGACGGTCACTCATGCGACCTATTTCATGTTTCTCCATTGAAACAGCGCGTTTAATGCTTTCAGCTTTGCGAGTACCCAATATAAGAATTACTTCTCCATTGATTCTCACCATATCACGAACAAACCGATTAGAAGGAAGGATTTTCAGGCGTTCAGTACACCAGCGAAATCCATGTCTCGGTGCTGGGTAGCCTTTTCCCATCAAGTTGACCCAGAAAGTATCTTTGACATCTGGATAAAGCATATGAGGCTCTATTGGAAGCTGCTGCTTTATAGCCGCAGACTTCATCTGTTTTAATGATTGACGTACCCAAGTAGAAACTATCGGGTTCTCTACCAGTGTATCTGTGGTAATTACATAAATTTTTTTCGTCCTTTTTTCAGGTGGTAATTCTGCTATTGCATACCAGATAAGCTGCACTACCGCAGTGCTGTCTTTCCCACCGGAATATCCTAAAACCCAAGGTAGATCATCTAAACAATATAAATCTCTAATTTCTTGACTTAATTTTTTTATTTCTTCCACTAAGTCCCTAACGGTACGGGGTGGAAAAAGTGGTAGCATTGTTTCTGTCATGTCTTCAACCTCAGTTACTTTATTAAGCTCTAAATACATTCCGCCGATGCCATTCTAGCGATTCAAGTCTTGGTAAATCTTGGTCGGAAGTGGGCAGGAGAATAGTTTCACTATGAAAATCTTTCATACATCTGGCATTGGGGGATTCCTCTTCTAAGTCATTAGCGACGATAATTCTGTAATTATCATCTATAGCAAACCAACCCTGGTCAAAAGCCCAATGATGATTTTTGCACAATGATATCCCATTATTAATTTGATTATCATAAAACTTTGAAAATGGCTTAATATGTGAGCCATCTACAATATTTTGAGTTAGATTTCTGATAACTTTCAATCGACAAAATGCACACTTGTAATCATATGTATGTACTACTGCTTTCCTGAAAAAAGCATTTCTAACAGCAGATTTTGTTAAATGAAATCTCGGTTCTCCGTCAGAAACTTCGGCTGTAGCCGACATTTCTCTTTCTGTGTGACTAACATTTTCAAACTCTTGATTGACCTGCAAAATCTCTCCAATATCGTCTCTATTTGATGAAAACCATTTAGCAATCAGTGTATCTATTAATTCCGCTCTAGAATTTTGGTCTTGGAGTAAATCGAATAATTCATTATCCCAACTACCGTATTCTACAGCTTCTCTTAGCTTGTTAGTTGTTTTAGGCTTTGAACCGTTAAATCCCGATTTCAATGTTTTATGCCAGAATCCATCACCTTCCAAATGCCAAAATGGATAGTACAAACCACGATTGTGAGAGTCAGAACCTAAAATTTCCCAATACTTGTTAAATGTTTTAACCAAGGCGTCCGAAACATAAATTCGATTTTCCCTAATTATTCCTTGAGCAATTAGATCGATGATTGACAATAGTAATATTGGCTTATGATTAGCTTGGCCACGTTGGCGTGTGTTATTTACATTAAGAGCTGCAAAACGTTGGCGATAGTATGCTAAATTCTTATTTTCGGACTCTTCTCCTGTAGTCATTTTCTCCTGCCGCTAGAATTAAATAAAATCCGACCTGAAATTTTACACTCTTGTCAACAAAAAGTTAAGCACCGCAAGGCAAAACCATAACGCAGAAACTAGACAATTTAAGCAGTGTCAGCAGACTAAAAAGTAATTTTATAGCCTAGACAGGAGATAATTATATCACTGTCCGCGTGCATCTGCTGTTAAAAAATCATCTCTCACCCCCCCAGATCAAATATGTCCTACAGCGACTTCAAAACGATCGACCAAGCCGTCTCAACCCTGGATCTAACCGTTGAAGACATTCCCCACTTATTCAGCCACATTACCCCGATCGCACCTTCAGAACGCCTCAGACAAACTCTAGACGAAGCTTTAGACTTAGCCTCAAGTATCAGCACCGAAAAAGCTCGATCGGAATTAATCCTCACTCCCATTCTACTCGAAATACGGCGCACTTTCAACAACAAAATTGGCTATTTTTCCGGCAACACATTTAACGTAGAAGAGAGCCAAGGATTAACCGGGGCTTGTGACTTTCTCCTCAGTGCGTCGAGCAATCAATCATTAGTTACAGCCCCAGTCTTGACATTAGTGGAAGCCAAAGACAACGATATTAGAATAGGCTTGGGACAGTGTGCGGCTCAGATGGCAGCAGCTCAAATATTTAATGCCCGCAAAGGCCAAGAACAATCCGCAATTTATGGAGCAGTTTCAACGGGTACAAACTGGAAATTCCTAATACTAGAAAATCAGTTGTTAAAAATTGATTTGACTGAATATTATATTACTCAGCTAGACCAAATCTTGGGCATTCTTGCAGAACCATTCAGACGCTATTTTAATTAGCCCTGTTTTTGGTGGCATTTAGCCGCTGCAATTACAAACGCAGGTGGCACGGGTCTCCCGCCTGTGCTGCATCTACGCGCGTCCCGCCTGGGCTGTATGTGCGGTTTCCAAACCCAACCGCTTTTTCAAATAATCAGTCATCCAACTAACACTCGCCCTCGACTTAGAAATCCCCCCTTTCAACAAAATCCCCCCCTCCCAATCAGGATTAGAAATCGACCAATCAACCTGCTGCAAAAGGCTCAAACGTTCCTCCCAACTCTCAGGAAAAACCGATCGCAAAGCCGCCCCAACTTCCCCCAAACTCTCAAGGACAACACTGTGACAGTGCACGCAATCCCGGCGCATTTCCCCCGCAGCCACTTGTTTGTGCAGAACTAATTGCCAATCTGGAATAAAACTGCAAACCGCATTCCAATAACTAACCGCCAGTTGTATTTTTTGAGCGAGTTCTTCCTCTTTGTGTTCTTTTTTGGTGCGAGAACCAGAGGGTTTTGCCTGTTCGCTGCAGTGAATATTAGACAGCAAAGCCATGATAGCACGATCGATCGCACTCAGCGTAAACAATTTGTGCGATCGCCCGTTCAAACTCCCCCTCTCCATCTCAGTCAAACACCGGAAAACCTCAACCTGCTTAACAACCGCCTTCACCACAAAAGCGCGATCGTCCCGGTGGTTGTAAAGTACACTTAGCGACGCCTCCAAAGGAACTTGAAAATTATTCAAATCAGCAAACATCTGCTGCGACTTTTCCAACCCAATATCGAGAAACAAAATCAGCGCCACCGTCTCATATCCCAACTGCGGATTTTCCCTCAAAGCCATCTCAAAAGCCGCCCGCCGATGCTGTCCGTCATTAATAGTAAACTTAGCATCCATCGGCACCCGCAAGCGACCGATTTTCCGTTCTTCGGCCTCATTCCCCACAGCTTCAAAAGTAATATCCGCATCAATCGAAGCAGCAATTGCCCCACAAGTATAATTTGTAGGATTCTTCACAAAATAATCAGCAATTTCAGGAATCCTAGCTTTGTTAAGCGCGCGTTTCGCCCGCATAGACGGCGGCAAATCTTCTGATTCAAAGGGAAACAATTTCGGCAAAAAACGCACCGGACACATCGACACGTAATATTCGCGGCCCGCTTGAATTCCCCGGATGACCGGCAAAATGTATTCAAAAGAAGGAGTAGACATATTTTTTTGTGAAACCGCAGATACATCTGAAGCAAGGGCGCGAGGCAATTAACTCGCTAACCCGAAAGTCCGTCGGGGGTTGAAACCCATCCCTGATCCGAAAGTCCGCCGGGGGTTGAAACCCATCGTTGATCCGAAAGTCCGCCGGGGGTTTAAACCCATCGCTGATCCGAAAGTCCGCCGGGGGTTTAAACCCATCGCCGATCCGAAAGTCCGCCGGGGGTTTAAACCCCCGTCTCATAGCGAAAGTCGGTTAAAACCGACTGAAAATCTTGAAATTTATCTATATTTAGTCCTCTTAAGAGGACTTTCGCTATGAGACAGGGGTTTTCAACCCCTGGCGGACTCAGACGGTGGCGCGTAAGACCCAGACGCATCTGCATCAAGCCCGATCGCCCCTCACCTCTTGACAAATTAAACATTAAATGATATGCAACGTAGAACTTATTAGTATTTTAAGTATTTCACAAAAATTTTTAAAAAACAAGAGTTGACATAAATTTTAACCCATGATATTTTTAAAAAAATAGCCTAATTATATAAAAACAGCCGATGACTACCCATCCAGCGGATGACCTCGCTAGCAAAATTTTAGAAAAAGAAAATAGCGACAGACAGGAAATCGCACTTTTATTAGATAATTATTTAGGAAAGGACGATCGCATTTTCGTACAAAAAACCCAGATGGGAAACAGCGAAGCATACATCGGTTCAGTCACCCTAGAATGGTTAGACTCTCGCGTCCGTTTCGCCTCCCAAATGCCGCTTTTCCGCCAAAAATTTGACCTCCAAACCAACAACATCGTCCGCGACGACGAAACCATTGACGAAATTATCCAGCGTCCCTTAGATTGGTCGCGCCAAGCCACCCTAACTCAATACTTAGCCGCCCGAAAATCGCACAAATTCCCCGCAGTTTTAGTAGTCGTCAGTCCCCCGTGGGTAGATAATCCTCTAGCCGAGGAATGGGATAAAAATGGCGTAGCAACCAAATCCGCGACTGAATTTACATCCTTTGATAAAAACGAGAACTTAGGGCTTTTGAATGTTTCTAAAGAACTCTCAATTTTTGCCTTAGACGGCCAGCATCGGCTGATGGGAGTTCAAGGTTTAATGAGTTTAATTAAAACCGGAATCCTGCAAAGATACAACAAAAATAAAAAACCTGTCGGCGCTGCAATTACTCTGGAAGATTTAGCAGAAGAGTATCAAATCGACCCCGAAACAGTGTATAAATTAGCTCACGAAAAAATCGGAATTGAATTTATCCCGGCGGCGGTAGCGGGGGAAACGCGACAGCAAGCACAACGGCGCGTGCGATCGATCTTTGTGCACGTTAACCTAATGGCGGTAACGCTGAGTCAGGGACAGCTAGCATTATTGAACGAGGATAACGGATTTGCGATCGCAGCCCGAAAAATTGCCGTCACCCACCCCTTATTAAAAGAGCAAGATGACAGAAAGCCCCGCGTCAATTGGGACAGCGCCACAGTCGCAGCAAAATCAACGGTGTTAACCACATTGCAAGCGCTGCAAGATATGTCCGAACGGTATTTAGAATACAAATTCCCCCATTGGAAGCCGGAACGAAAAGGTTTAATTCCCATGCGTCCAGAAGATGAAGAACTGAAAGAGGGAATTGAAGAGTTTAAAAAATTGTTCGATCATTTAGCAACTTTGCCTAGCTATCAAAGAATTGAAAGCGGCGAAGAAACGGATGAATTGCGCCGATTTAGTTTTGAAAAGCCAGGGGGCGAGGGCAATATTTTGTTCCGTCCCGTCGGTCAAATTGCTTTAGCTAATGCTTTAGGAATTCTAGTATTTAGAAAGAAACTTTCTCTGAAATCTATTTTCGACAAACTCCGCAGATTCGATGTCGATGAAGGATTTAGCCACATGGACAATCCTGAGTCTGCGTGGTACGGGATTTTGTACGATCCGAACAAAAAGCGAGTGCTAGTTTCTGGAAAGGATTTAGCAACGAAGTTAATTGTATATTTGGTGGGGGGAATTCAGGACGATATGGAGCGAGCTCATTTGCGGCAAGCGGTAGCGGAAGCGAGAACTTTTGAGGATAAAGCTATTAGTTTTAACGGCAGATTTGTGCAGCCGCAAGAGGTAGGATTGCCGGCAGTGCTGAGTTGATTTTGTTACCGCAGATGCAGGCAGATGTTTTTTCACGATCGGCGATCGACTGCACATAGCTGCGGCAATTTATTGTTTTTCTCGTACTCTAGATTTGCGATCGCACGGCGTGACAAAGTTAATCGAGTCAGTGGAGTTGAAACTGCACTGACTCGATCGCTCGTTTCGCCCATTCAAGATATGCGATCGCACGGCGTTGCAAAGTTGATTTGCTCAAGGTCATGTCACCCACTCGTTGATTCCGGCGATCGCACTACCTCAGCTTGACTTTAGGGATGATTCGTCAAAATCAAAAATTCGGATGCTGGAAGCGGTTGGATCTCGACATAGGCAGTCCCATCTTGTCGCTGCACTGACACCGTTGATCCCACCTGATGAGGCCCCGTGTAACCCGGATTCCCTACTTGGGCCGTATTCAGAATTACCGTCATTGAACGGACGATCGCGTTGAGATTAGCATCCACTAACACTCTCGCTCCCCGATCGTCCGTTCCATGACTGTTTAGCACGCAAACCGCCTCTTCATCATCTAAAACCCGTGACCAACCAATAATTTCTCCACTCAGTCCGTGCTCGCCAAAGGGCAAGTTCAAGAAAGGAATCGCGGTTGGTCGCAAATACTGTCGTCCCAAGCGCAGCACAGGGAACTTTTTGCGGAGTGCCGCCATTGCCGCCATCCGAACATAGACAGGGTGATTCGGATCGAAACAGTGAACACCCGCTGTCCCAAACGGCCCAAAGCCGGGCAAGTTTTGATCGATGGCTTGTAGTCCTGCTACTCCAGATTGCCGGGGATGCGAGGGGCCAAACATTGCTTCCCGCAAATAGCGATCGGACCGCTTCCAGTCGGGCAACCACTTGCGTTCAGACGGTTCTGGCCCCGCCAATGCCTGCTCGGTTCCCGCGTAAATGCAGGGAATCCCCAACGTGAACAGTTGCAATGCCACCCCCGCAATCACCTGATGATCCGATCCAGCTTCGCTGGAAAAGCGGATTTTTTCACCAAATACATGATCGTGATCGTCCAAAATTGAAACATGACGCCGCCCGAGATTCCGATGTGAACCCATCACCGCGTTCATTGGATCAAACCCGTTAAAGTAGGCTCTTGGGTCCATCAGCCCTTTGGCAACCTGGTTAAGATTTCCCCGCATCTCGCCGATATCCAACGCAGCATTTAAGTTTTGCCCCACCACATCCAGATAACGGTCTTCGTTGTAATCTCCGCCTGCGACTTCTCCTACCAAAAAGAAGTCACTCTTACCCAGATTAGCCGCAAACTCCTTAATCGCCCCGCAGAAATTGCGGGCTTGCTCGTAGGTGACGTGCTTGAGGGTATCAATCCGAAAGCCATCGCAGTCTGTCAGGGCAATCCAGTATTTATAACATCGGGCTAAGTTATCTAAGAGATGGGGATAGTCCAACTGGAAATCTCGCAGCGTAATGAAATCCGATCGCCGGAATTCGGCATTGGGATCGTCGAGATCCCCCCGCCCTAAATCGCCCTTTCCGGCACGAGTATAGCAATCTGGTTCCTGGAGTTCGATCGGCCAAACTCCTTCCGCGTCCGTTTGAGGTTGCCCCGCAATGGGTTGTCCACGATCGCCTACCCACGACCCAAACTGATACCAACCAGGTGTATAGGGTGGTTCCCATTCTCCCCCAGGAGTACCAGGGGCATAGATCCAGTTAGATCCTGAATGGTTAAAAATGATATCAAGGATAATGCGTAGCCCCTTGGAGTGGGCTTTATTCACCAGACTGACCAAATCTTGGCGAGTCCCAAAGCGAGGATCTACCTCTAGAAAATCTTGAATGCCGTAACCGTGATAGCTATCCAAGTGACCCCGTTGCTGAAAGATGGGCCCTACCCAGATCGTCGTCACGCCTAGTTGGTTGAGATAATCCAGCTTTGACTCTAATCCTTTGAGCGTCCCACCCTGCCAGCGATCGCCTCCGGATTGTGCCCACTTGTCAAATTGCCAAGGCTGTCCATTCGGCAGATTAGGTCGGGCCTGATTCAGTTGCTGCCGATTAAGTAGAGGGCGTGTATCTTCTTTACCATCACTAAAGCGATCGGGTAAGAGAAAATAGAGGACTTCATTTCTCCAATCTGCAGAGGATGGAAAGTAACTCTCACGTCGGGGTAAAGAAAAGTCTTTTAGACTATCTGGACGCTTCTTGGTTAGATTCTGATCGGCAAATGTCATAGGATTTATCTCAGATTGGTGAATAGTTTTGCTCGGTCTTCTGAAGTTATGTTTTTTTGGTTAATGTGAGGAAATCGGCGATCGCACTCTGGCAAGAATGGACTGGACTCAGGCGATCGCTCGATCTTGTGTGGACTGAGTTAAACCTCTGTGAAACCCAGATTTTTTGTTGTGGCGATCAGTTTGGGATGATGGGTTTCGTGCCCTCAACCCATCTTGCTAGGAGATGGCGATCGCACTTACTTACCAGCAGACTAATTGTCCCCGCAATGCTGCCGTACAAGTCGATCGATCGCCTGTGCAATAGTTAGGAATCTCGATCGAGGAGTTTCGGGTTGATTATGGAGTGTTGTCAGAACATTCTCAATACTTTGACCTGTTGGCAATACCAATGTTGATGATTTCTCCCCCAGGCGAATAGTGAGCCGGTGGGGGTTGAGGGTAGGTTCAGATGGGATCTCAGAGGGTAGGTCGGCAAAATTCCGATCGGACAGAATGTTGGCAAGCATTACTAAATCCTGTCGCTCTAATTGACATATTTGATGGGGAGATGACACTGTATCGTTGATAAAACGACTAGCCTGACAAGTCCCATTAGGGAGAATTGTCCAAGTTATGCCAGAAATCCCCACAAAGCCCATCTGTCCATCTCGGAACTCTAACTCTGCGATCGGATGACCATCTTCCGTGAGGAAAGGATTGTTACGAGGTGTACTCATCGCCATAGCAGTCATAAACGCTAGAAGTGATACCAGAATGGTGACTGGAATGAGTTTTTGGTAAAAAGGCTTCTCCATAGCAAAAAACCTATCTCTGGGGCATGGTTTCACCATACCCCCAGTCCTAATTAGACTATTCTTCTAGTTGACATAGACAAAGCAAACTACTAAACAGGGATGCCTCGTTCAGTTTCAAAAATCCGCTGGATCGTTGCTTTGTATTCTCCACCACACCAGGATTGGTCAACCGCGAGTAGCATATCCTTGGCATACTTGAAGGTCGGTGAAGTTGTTCCTAGAACCAGCATACTCCCAAAGATCAGGAAGTCTGCCACTTCTTGTCCGAGTTTTTTTCTCAAGTGCCAGCAGGCCCCGGCCCAAGCTTGACCACGGTCATGGGACTCTGTTGAAGTTTCGGAATATTTCAAATCATTATCGCAGTTGCGAATCATCCCCGCTTTTTCAGGAGCAGGTACGACATACTCCCCTAAGTCAGGATCATTCAATAAAGAGCAAGCGAAATAATCAGCGTAACCTTCGTGCAGTGCAGCTCCTTCACTTCCAAACATAGCAGGGTGATATTCATCAATCACGGCATGGGTGAACTCGTGAGCAACTACATCAAATTCCTTGGCTAGGTCGCGAAGTCCACCGGGATTGCCGGGATAACTGCCATCTCCGAAGTAGATCTGCCCCGTACTGGAAGAGTAATAAGCATTATCGTATTTTGTTCCGGTATGGACGTTAGCAGCGAGTTGTCCACTGTTAACTTTGCCATAGGGGTTATTGACAGTAAACCCTCGGAATCCCAGGTCCAAGAAGTATTGATAGACTTTCTCCACAGCATAGTAGACTTGGCATTCATCAAAGTGCGTATCTTCAGGAGGAAAGTCAAATCGGTAATTGCTGCCTGCCACTGCGCCGGGCGCATCCTCATTAATCACCTTACAATACCGACCATCTAACTTGTTGTAAGGAGATTTGACATCGCGCAGCATCACAGTTTTTAGGGACGTTTCCTCGGGATTTTCAGAGTAAACTCGCGCCCGAGGTGCAAAGTAAAATGAGTGAAACTTCATCGAGTTGTAGCTGTCTACAATTTCTCCATTCTGGACATCAATAAAGTATTCCCAGTCACCGAGGGGGGTTTCTGCCGGAACAGTTAAGTGATAGACTCGCACATGACCCTGTTGGGTCGGATAGAGGACGGTTTTATGGGTAATGCCACCCCTCAACTCAACTGCTTCACCGAGATCTTTTCGGGCAATCTGGCGAGCTTCTTTTAGGGAGATAGCTGTCTCGCCCGGTTTGACAGAAATTTGCGATCGCAGACCACTCGTCACTATCCGAACTTGATTTTTGTCATCTACACCTACCAAAACGCTGGCACCAAAGACCGGTAATCCCTGGTGATTTTGCTGGCGACGAATGAATTTCAGCCCGCCCCACTTAAAGGAATCAACTTCAGTCAGTTCTTCAGTATCTTCTGCGCTCAGTCCTAAAATGCCAGGGTTTTCCATCAGGAAGGAACGGCTGGCGTCAGCGGCAGTGCCTGTCATTGTCATGGACAATTTTCCTTCTAAGTAAGCAGGATTTCCGGTCATGGTGTTCACCACTAAGGAAGATCCCGATCGCTGCGCTAGAAATGTTTTCCTCTGGGCCGAAGCAACCGCGACTGGCTCAGTGGCTACACCAGAGACGAAGGCATCAACACGATTTCGGTTAGCTGGATGACTAAGGCTAGACTCTTTATAAAACATAGGTTTTTCTCCTTCAATTTATGCAATGAATTCCTGAAAATCGGATTTCTAAAGACGCTGGATGACAGCGTTTGCTCCAATACTCCTTCAAATAAACTTGGGAAACAATACGATGATCTGCGTATAGGATTATGAAGATATTGCAACAAATTCTCCTTTAAGCAGTCCCAACTTTTCTTGGCAACCATCACCGCACCCGTTCGAGTTTGTATAGTTTTTTGTAAAGATTCTCCCAATGTTTTCGCACTGTTCCTTCAGTGCAACCCAGCACTTTAGCTATAGCAGTTTTCAATCGGACATCTGTACTTAAGCTGTTGCGGCTTTTAAATTGTCTGTCAAAAAACAATCAAAGTTTTGTGGGGTGGGCGTCCCGCTCGCCTTAAATATGCAATTTAAATGCGCGACAGCTTAACTCAACTGAGAAATGCTATATTCCGGCATTGCTATTATTTTTGGCAATCCAAAACAACACCGGGGCCTCGCGTTTGGTGAGTCTTAGGAATTCCCAAGCAGCAATAGAGAAGGATTGCGGTTGTTGTTCTTCCCGTAGCAAGAAATATTGCTTCCCGATTTGATCGGGAATGAGACGGATGATCAGTCGTCTGAGTAATTTTAGGAATATTTAGCTAAGTTTTTGCGAACAGTCGCTACCAGCCATGAAAAAGGGGGATTGAATTCGTTAAGTCCCCCTTGAGAACGGAGATGCTGAAGGGTGGAGGATCAAACAACTGCTTGCAGCTTTTGAGCAGCAGAATTGAGTTGGTGCGTGCTGACTTTGATTTGCGATACACCCGAAGCCGTCTCCCGCGCACCGTGATTAATCGCATTCATCGCTTCGACCACTTGATTAATCGCAACTGCTTGTTGTTTGGCATTCAGCGAAATTTGTTGACTGCTGATGAAAACTTTGTTGATTGAGTTAGACACACCTGTGAATGCCTCTGCCATGCTATGGGCAAGGGACAAGCCTTCATTCACTGTCTTGTTGCCTTCATCGGTGACTATCACGGTGGAGTCGATCGCCGTTTGGATTTCCGATACCAGCCTGTCGATCTTGACCGCAGACTTCTTACTTTCGTCAGCAAGTTTGCGAATTTCTCGAGCAACTACCGCAAAGCCTTTGCCATGATCGCCAGCACGGGCGGCTTCTACGGCGGCACTCACGGCCAGCATATTGGTTTGATTAGCTAAGTCACCCACCAAGCCCGAAATATTGCCAATCTGGTTGGTTTGTTCGCTCAGGCGCAAAATTTGTTGGGCGATCGCCCCCACTTTGTCCTTAAGGGTAGTCATCTCATCAAGAGTTTGGCGCACCGCTTCTGTACCGCCTTCAGTCAGCGAGAGGGCGTGACGTGCCCCTGAAGCAGAGACTTCAGCCTGTTCCGCCGATTGGCGCGAAGATGCGCCGAGTTCGTCCATCGTGGTCGAGGTTTCATTCACTGAGCTAGCTTGTTGCGAGACGGTGCGTTCTTGCTCTTCGACCGCACTGACGATTTGTGCCGAGGAGCTAGCAATTTCGC
Source organism: Microcoleus sp. POL10_C6 (assembly GCF_036701585.1). Classification (NCBI taxonomy): domain Bacteria; kingdom Bacillati; phylum Cyanobacteriota; class Cyanophyceae; order Oscillatoriales; family Microcoleaceae; genus Microcoleus; species Microcoleus sp. POL10_C6. The sequence goes on from NZ_JAUBRB010000009.1 coordinate 54,523, forward strand.
CGGCAGTTTGGTTGAGGGTGTTGGCGATCGCCGTGGATATCAAGTATGCCACCACCAAGGCAATAACTAAAGAAGCAACAGCACCCAATACCGACATCATGACCAACACACCGAGCGCATTTTTGGTGTTAGTTTCCGACTGCTTGACTAGCTTAGCTTGCTGAGTGTCAAACTCCGTCATAACAGCCTCGAAAGCCTTGAGATTTTCTGCACCCTTCTCTGCTGTGTCCATTACCAATTTACGGTTACCAGCTTTGGCCGCTTCAATCAGATTGCGGGCGCTCTTGTCATACTGGGTTGAAAATTCAATCATCTTGGTCATCCGTTCTTTTTGTTCATTGCTGAGGTTGTGAGTCAGATCTGAGGCTTGATCTTCAGTTTCCTTCAGCTTCTTGACACCCGCTTCGTAGCGATCGAGCGCTTCTTTGTCAAGGGTCAGAGCATAACCCCTTGACTGTCGGGCAATTTCTGATACTCTCAATTCAATGTAGTCTGACATCCTAGCAGCTTCTACTGCTTGCAATGCTTCCTCAAAGTTCTTACTAACTGTTTGCGATGTACTATAGACACCGATCGCTAGTCCTGCGATTAATCCTACTGGCACTGAGTAGCCAAGTAGCATTTTTCCTCTGAGTTTAAAGCTGTTCAACATAGATTTGATCCAAAATTTGACTTCAATCAATAGCTACACTTCGGTAGGAAATGATCGATGGCGGGTGGCGCCATTAATCGCCACCTACTCAACTTCTTCATCTCAACCTCCCAGGAGACCTGCACTCCCTTTCACTGCCTAGGGGGTCTTCTGCGAGTAGGGGTCTATAATACTGGTTACCAAATTCGGCACGGGTAGATTTAAATTATACCATTATGTACTGTGAGTATTACCCTGATTAGTGGAGTTTTCCGAGGAGTTTTCAAAGAGCAGGCGATCGATCTTAAGTTTGGTTGATGCTGTGGCTTACACCGCTTCATTTTAACAAAATAAGTTCAGCTCCTACAGGCAAATGATCGGACTCGGTTGCCTCCAAAACCGAACTAGATTTAGCACCCCAATGATTTGAATACCAAATATAATCAATCCGGCAAACGGGATAATTTAATCTCCAATTAGACCTTTTTACCAATAACTTAAGTTCCCAACCGTTAGGCCAGGTAAAACCAAACCCCAGTCCAGATTCTCGGAAGGAATCTTGCATGACTTTCTGCACCCTGTCATAGTCTTGAGTTTCGTCTGTCATATTAAAATCGCCCGCGACAATTACTGGCAGATTTTCTCGTTCAACTCGCTCCACTAAGTCTTGAATTTCAGGCGCCCGTTTGCCATATTTGTAAACTGGAATTTTGAGAAAACGCCCGATTCTCGATTTCTTAAACCACGGCCCGGTAGCTTGCATATTGTAAATCACTACTTCTTGTTCGTTAAATTTAATAATTGCCCGTTGCTGCGTTTCTCGATGGCCGGCTAAGTGCAGTATTTCGCTGGATACAATCGGATATTTACTGAGAATTCCTACAGGGGGAGTGCCAATTTGATAGGGGTAGTCTGCTTTTAACCAGGTGAAAGCTCTTTCGGTATGTTTCCTAACGATTTCTTGTAAAAATATAATATCTGGTTTTTGCTGGTGAATCAGTTTAAATAAAGTAGGTGACTGAGTTGCATACCAACCGACGTTATGGGATAGAATTTTGAGACGGGGCTGCGAATTTGTAATATTTATTGGTGCGGGAGAAAAGTATTTAATGTGCAGCCAACTTATTAGGAAAATGCAGGCGATCGCAGAAATAATAGTGAACCATCTTTTTTTGATAATTAATAATCCGATGATGGCAATCAGGAAAGTGGGGAAGAAAATTAAGGGAATAAAAGTGCTAATTAAGCCAACAATCCACAGTCTATCCCAAAAAATTAGTTTGAGAATGAAATAGCAGATAATAAATGCTGAGTAACTGTAAGCAAGAAATTTTGCAGATTCCTTTAAGCAGCTCTTGATTATATCTTTTGGGATGTGCTTCATTGGGAACCTATTAAAATAAAAACTTGCTTAAATCAAATTCTTCATTTGACCGATGTTGGTTGTCTCTTTCTGAAATCAAAACTAACAAAAGGCGATCGGTATAATCCGCCGCACCCCGCAACTCTTCTCGCAAAATTTCCAGTCCCCCATTAGCATATTCTTCAAAAATATGCAAGCGTTCTGCTTCCAATTTTTCGTCGAGATGGGAGAGAATTTGAGGATTTTTGGTTTCGGCGATCGCAATTAATTTAATCGCCATATCGTAGCCCCTCGATACAAAAATATCAACATCGATCGCCCCCGGTTCTCGTTTAGAAATTTCCCCTAAAGGCGATCGTTTTTTCCGCTGCTTTCCCAATGATGCAGCGAAGGCGATGACATCAGCGTAAGTCTGAAATGGCGCGGAGTTGTTATCCGATAAAGTTAATGATTTGACTAACTCCGCTTTATCTTTAGCAATTCTAATTTTGTTAGCAGCCATTGGCATAATATCTAGTTTCTAACTATTATAAATCTCGCAAATATCCAACAGTCGGCACAGGCGGACTTCCTTTGTGTAACGCCCGGTTGAAACCGATCGCACTTCACAATGTCCGCAACAACATAATTTTTTGTGCAAAACCTCCTCTTGCTTCCCGCCGCTTCATTTGTTCGGCCAAAAGTCGATCGCCCGAAATGCCAAAACTCGCCATCACCGCATCTATCACCTCATACAAATCCGCCAATTCCGCCACCAAATCTTCCTCGTGGGCCTGGGCCGCTTCCCCCGCTTCTTCAATCAATTTCTGCAGCAAAGCTTGACGGTATTCTGCCTCCGACAAAATTACAAACTCGCATTCCTTCCCGCTTTGGCGAATAATTTCAGGAATGCGATCGCGCACCAACTTATGATACTCTTTTTTCACGTCAAACTCCTTTCAACCTTGACTAAAAGTTTGAATCAACCAGCGATTAATTTCCCCATCATCTTCTGTTTGACTCCGGTTCAAAGCTTCCTCAATAAACGCTATTTCTAAGCCAGGTAAAACCAGTGAATTTTGAATTGTCCCACTCCCTCCCGCAGTAATAGCAAAGGCAAATACTGCATTCGTATTTGCATTAGCTGCCCAATATTCTTGGACTTCAGAATGTTCGTAAATTAAACGCTTTACTCCCAAATCATCGGCACTAGAAGATGCTCCTATTTCCACTACTAAAGCTGGAGGTGCAAACACATTCAAATTAATTGGCCTATTTGTGCGACGAGGCAATTCAAAATCTGCACCTATATAATAAGACAAATCAGGTTGAAATTCCCGAATACCTGTTTTGCGAAAACTGGCATTAATTAACTCCACTATTCGGATATTTCTAAAAGCAGTATAAAAATTGACAACTCTCGAAACTACTGAATTATGACGACTGTGCAATGCCCCTACTGGTGACATTTCTACCCTCATGTGTTCTTGATAGTAATAAAACTTGCCCTTTTCCCATGCTGAATCCTCAGCAAAATTCAGAAACTCTTCCCACGTCGCCTTCACCCAAATATCTGTTTCTAAAACCTGCGTAATTGCCGAATTAGAAGTCATAATCCACCTCTACAATTTCCGTATATTCAAATTCATTTGGACTGCGCCTAACTAAAGGATAGCGTGTCCCCCCGAGTTCGATCGCATCTTCTTCACAATCAGCTTTCGGAGAATTGTACACCAGGACGTATTCCCTGCCTGTGCAACTTTCCATCTCTTGAGCAACTTCTCCGCGCCACTGAGTTTTGGTCACCAAAACTACCAATTGATTCGCCAATTTCGGCAGCTTATTTGCAATTTGCTTGCGATAAATTTCGTCCAAACTCCCAAAGGGAGAATCCATAACAATTGGAAACGTACTGCTATCCGGGCCCATCAAAGTATTTTTTTGACTCCACTCCCGCACGCCCTCAATAATCCCGCCGATAAACGACAAGCTGAGAATTTGATTTTCTCCTGTAGAAGCGGCAACCAAAGAGTCTTGTCCCGACGTATTTTCTACTAGCGTCAGTTCGTATTTATCGCTCAACTTGGGGATATAAGGAGTAAAAGAAATGTGACTGAAAATATCTTGCACCCGCTTTTCCAACTGAGAACAAAACTGTTTTTCTAAGCGCGATCGCACTTCAGTTAGGCGATCGATCGCATCTTGAGCCGCAGCAATCCGGCGCTGGGCTAATACTTGCCTTTGCTCATTCAGTTGCTGCTTATCGATTTGCTTGTCTAGATTGGCGATCGACGCATTCAAACTCTCAATCTGCTGCTGGTTAGAGCCTGTTTCCCGGTGCAAATCGCCAATTTTTGCCTCAATTTCATCCAAGCGCTTTTGTAAGCGGCTGACATCGCCTTCAGGAAAATTTCGCAGCTTGTTGTGAATATCGTCTAACTGCGTTTCCACCCGAGAAAGTTCGGTTCTGTCGCGACTGATATTGCCTTGCTGTCTGTCAATTTCTTCCCAAAAATCAGCCACTTGCCTATCAATTTCATTTACCCGATCGCTAATCCGAATAGTTGTTTCTTCCACATCGCCAACACCTGCCTTATCTATCCAACCGCTAACCTGTTGGTGAGATTCAGAACCCTCCACTAATTCCGCACCGCAGATACACCGCTGCTGCGCTAATAACTCTTCCAAAAACGGCCGCTGAATCCCCGAAAGCAACGAGCCACATTCTCGTAAACCCCCGACAATCACTTCAAATTCAGCCGCCGCATCTGACAGAAATACCGCGTAACCGCGCATAGATATTGAGCGTTTTAGAGCATCTGTAGCTTGTGAAATTTGTTGCTTAAATAAATGGCGCTGCTTTTCCAATTCGTCTCGCAAATTTTGCAATTCGGCGGCACCGCCCAGTAGCAGCAAATCACCGTTAACTGCTTTTCTTAACTCGCGTTGATGAATCAATTCTTGCTCAATTTCTAATTTTCTTTGCAAAAATTCTTCTGCCTCTTTTTGAGATTTTTGCTTTTCTTTCAAAAGTTTCTTAATTTCGGAACTGCCAATCATTCTTAAATCTGTTTCTAGAGACTTTCTGGCATCTCCCAAATGTCTAATCGAGCGATTCAGCACCTCTACTCCCAGCAATTCCTTAGTAGCTTCAGCAATTTCTGCTTTCTTATCGTGGCGGACAATTTGCTCGATTCGCTCTCCGTCAAAAAAGAAATATTGATGCAAACTTTCCGGCAAAATTCGTCCGATAATATCATCAGGATGCTGGGGCGGTAGCATCCAGCGGCCGTCATCTTTTGCTACCTGCATAAACAATTCGCCTTTGCTGTGTTCGACACTATGTTGACTTTTGTAAGCATGACAACTGCGCCTTACTTGGTAGCGCTTGCTGTCGTGTTCAAACACGATTTCCACCCAACAAGGTACTCGTTTGCCCGGTTTGGCTTCCGCAATAGCGCGTTTATTTACTGATTGTTCTTCCGTAAAACCCGCGCTCAGATTTCCGTAAAGTCCCCAAGTAAAGGCATTCATCAAAGCTGTTTTTCCAGCACCGTTATTGCCGTGAATCACTGTAATATTTTGCGCGCCCCAGGCCAGCTTAATTTCGGGTGTTTGGCCGAAAAACTGCCGGAAATTGCACAGACTAATTGAAATCAGTTTCATACAATTGCTTCCTTAATAACTTTCAAAATGTCATCGCTAATATAGCGGGGAGCCCTCATGTACAGTTTATCTTTTTCAATTTCTAATACCCGTTCGATAATTTGTCGGACTTCGGGCGGCGCGCTAGTAATTGGTTCCTGTACGTCGCTCAATTCCTGATGAGTTTGATAAGAAGAACGATTTTCTGCTAAAATACTTTTTGGTACGGCTGCGATCGCACTATCTTCATATCTAAAAGCCATAATCAGATTTTCATGCAGATTTTCAGTCATTTTTTTTCAAATATTAAAAACTAGCAACTCAAACTGCGTTCGAATAATTCTCTATTCTCAAACATAAACCGAAGCTTAATAAATGTCAAATGTCTAATAGCCCGTAACGCCTCTGAATTTGCAGCAATTTCACTCTCGCTTCCCCAGCATTGTCGGCTAAATCCGCAAATTCCAAGAACCGCTTTAACTCTTTTCGCAGCAAATTGCGCTCGACTTCTAATGTTTCCCGACCTAAATCTGGAGGCAAAACTATCATGTCAAATAAAGTTGCCCTTTCCTTCCCCGGATGCGGCCGCAAAATCCGTCCCCGGCGCTGAATAAACTGGCGCGGATTGCTGCTGCTTGCTAAAATTACAGCATTGCGAATTGCTGGAATATCAACGCCTTCATCCAAACAGCGAATCGCGACTAAACCTTGCAATTCTCCACTCTCAAATTGTTGGCGCAATCGTTCTCTTTCTGCTAAAGGAGTTGCCGCAGTATAAGTGTTAACTCGGTAGCCTAATTCTGAACCCAATAACTTCGCGGTTTCTGTTAGTTGGCGGTTGTTATTTCGGCGGGCACCTCCTTCAATCGCACCATCGCCGCAGTAAAATAAAGTATGGGCTGTGTCGAGACGGTGAATCATTAATTCTCGCAAAGCTGTTAATTTATTAGCCGCTGCCCCAATTAACCGGGCTCGCTGCATTAATAAAGTCGTTAAAGCATCGTTTTCTTCTACTTTTTCATCGCCCCAAAGCGCCCAGCCAATTTTTTTAGTTAAGTAGGAATATTTGCGGGTTTCGGCTTCGGTCAATTCTACTAAAATTGGATAGTATAAATAATGTACTAATGCTTTTTGGCGGATAGCATCAGCCAGGGTGAGTTCAGGCTGCAAAACAGGGCCGAAATAATCTAAAATAGCTTCGGTTCCTTGTTCGTCGAAATGCCTTTCTGGAGTGGCGGAAAGGGCGAGTCGCAGTCCAATATTGCGCGGCAAACTTTCTCCTAAACGCGGCGCGCCTAAGTTGTGAACTTCGTCTCCAATAATCAGGGTTTTTTCTGGGAAATAGCGCAGTTGCGATCGCAAACTATCTCCCATTAAGGTAGCATTAGTAGTGATGATTGTGAGAAATGTTCGTTCGCCCGTTAGCGAAGCCCTCGAAGAGGATCGCACTTCATACAAACCCCCAGCCAGCTTATTCTGCCAACTGCGGGCGCTATCAAAAGCCAAAATAGGTTTTAAACCAAATTTCTCCGATTCCCGCGCCCACTGATTCACCAGGTGGCAGTAAGGGCAAATTACGAGCAGGACTTGCAGGTTAATTTTATTGTATAATTCAGTGGCGATCGCCAGTGCAGTAATCGTCTTGCCACTACCCGTCGCCATCTTCAGCGTACCGCGTCCCTGATTCGCAAACCAATTAGCAACCGCCACTCGCTGATACTGTCGCAATTGCAGCGATGGCGGCATCTTCGGAAACCCAAATTGCGAATTATCAGCCGTTGAGCGATTCACCTTTAAATGCCGTTAGATGCCAACTTACCCTGACTCAACTGTAACTCATTTCTAATTAAAACTTAACAGCTCAAACAAATTTGCCACCGAAAGTTGCAAATCCGACAGCACATCCAGTACAGGTAAAATATCTTCATTCTCTTTAATCTCAGGTTCCTGCTGCGGTTTAAAAACAATTACCAATTCTTCTTCCGGGTCAATCAGCCAACCTAATTTAGTATGATTCTTGAGGCAAAACAGAATCTTATTAATTACGCGAGTTGAACTTTGCTCCGGCGATAAAATCTCAATTGTCCAATCCGGCGCAATTTCAAACCTATTTTCAATCTTTCCCTGAGAATTCAGAGGAATGCGCGGCCACTCGAACACTGCTATGTCTGGAACAATAGAACGCCCCCCAAAAGTGCAGCGCAATTCTGGAAACGCATAAGCTAATTGCTGCGGCTTGCCAACTCGATTAATAACAGATGGAAACTCGAATTGTAACGTACTGTGTTTTCCTTGTGGCATAGCTTTTTGATAAATTTGACCATCAACATACTCGCTAGCCGGCTTAGTCTCTGGCAATAGCAGAAACTCTTCCAGAGAAATCTTTGACGGAGACTGAATTGACGTTACCATAAGCCATTAAACCCTCAACAACTCAACTGGGTCATTAAAAATCTGCATCGCCGTCTGTTTCCCAATCCGCACAACTCTCCGATTCCACACCAGTAGGGTGCATCGCACAAACCAACAAATTGCCACCGTAAACTTGACCGTGATAGTTGCGACAACCGCGACAAGCCGGCTGCTGCGTCGGCGAAGGGTCTACATAAGTAACCATCGACAAATCTATCTCATCAAACTCCGGGTCGAAGTCGCGGCAAATTTCAATTATCGGTTCGATAAATTCATTAAATAAACCGTCAAATTCATTGAAATAACCGTCTATGTCGTTAATCAGATTATTTTGTACTTGTTCTGTAAACTCTTCCGACATTTTTGCCAAAACGTCCAGCATTTCGACAAACTCTTCGCCCATTTCGGTGAAAAAATGCTCTACTTCAGAAACAGCATTTTCCATTACTCCAAAAAAATCTTTAGACCAATCTTCCATGAATTTGACAGCTTGCTATTACAAAATATTTTACAGACAAGTGCAGCCAGCCTCAAGTGAAGTGCTTGCACCTACTTTCAATTCTATTACCTATTGCCTGATATCCGTCCACCTCTGAGAGGGCAGATATTCAAAAAGGGAACTCAAGATTATTATCCTGAGTTCCCTTCATGCTTTGCTGAGCGAGCTTTTTCCTGCTTAATCCCGCTTCAGCCGCCGCAATTCCTCTTGTAAATTCTGCACCTGTTCGCGGAGCTTGTCTACGCCGCCTGTCTCTTTAGCATCTTTTGCCGAGACATCTTCTTCCTCAGAAACAATTTCAATCCGCCGAGGTTCAGCGGGTTTTTCGTTCCCAGCCGAGGCTACGGGGGGCTGCTGCTGAGCCTGTTGCACCATGTCATCAACAAAGCGGCGAGCTTCTTCCGTGGACATCTCGCCCCGCTTCACCAATTCGTCTGCCAGCTTTTGGGCTTCAGTGCGTAATTCAGTTAACTTGCTGCCAGCTTTTTCACCCGCATAGGAAGCGAGCCCGACACCAAGGTAAACTGCTTTTTGTAAAATATCTCCGAAACCAGGCATAGGAGCTACACCTCATAAAACTGGGTGAACCGGAGACCACGCCTATTACAAGCATCCCGTGTTGCTGCTACCTTCCGGTCCTGACAAGATTTGGGCGTTGGAATCGCGTGGGTCCAGTTCATAAATGAGTATAACACAGTTATTTATTCTTCAACCACACACCAGTGATAAATTTCATAAATAACGCAACCGTTCTTCACCAGCGGGTCTTCAGCGACGATCGCCTTCGCCTCATCCATCGAATCCGCCTCAAACATCAACATACCGCCGCCCCGCCGCGCCCAGTAGCCAGTTTTCGCTCGGTGTCCTTTAGAAATCAACTCTCGGACATAAGCTCTGTGAGCTGGCACGTATTGGTCAAAGACAGGCTTTTCGACAATTCCTTGCTCAATTTTGACAAACCAAGGCATTTTTATTGGGGATTTTAGATTTTATATTTTAGATTGGGAATGGGTGATCAGCAATGGGATCTAGGGTAAATGCTCTATATTCCATTTTGCACCATCCTTTCTTAACTGCGATGTTATCCGATGAACCAGTCAAAACAGCGATTTTTTATTGCCCTAGTGCCGCCTCCCGATATTGAACAGCAGATTACTGAGATTCAACTGTATTTTGTGGCCTCCTACAACAGCCGCGGTGCTTTGAATTCGCCGCCACACATCACGCTGCAACCTCTTTTTGAATGCTTAGCAGACGATGTTCCCAAATTAGAGGAAAGTTTGAAGGAGTTTTCGGCAAATCGGCTGTCAATTCCCGTTACTCTATCCGGTTTTGCTGCTTTCGCGCCCCGCGTCATTTACGCTGATGTTGTCAAATCACCCGAATTGCTGGAGATTCACAAAGATTTGATGAGTTATATGGAGGCAAATTTGGGAATAGTCGATCGAGTTTCTCAGACTCGCGCATTTGTACCGCACATGACAGTAGCGTTTCGCGATTTAACTAAGGAGAATTTTCAAGCGGCTTGGTTGGAATTTGCAGGGCGATCGCTCCACTTTGAGTTTACCGCTTCGGCATTAACTTTACTACTTCACGACGGCAGCCGCTGGAACATCAGCAAACAGTTCCCGCTTTCGGCCTAAACTCTCTCTCTTCTTTCTCTTCCTTCGTGTCCTTAGCGTCTTCGCGGTTCGTTTTCCCCAAAAAATCTTGTTAGCAAATTCTGATTAATATCATGTCCTCACTACAAACATTTTTAAACTAAAAGACAAAATAGCCTATCGATCGCCCTTATTCGGAGTTGCAAGTGCCACAGTTCCATAAACCGAAATTCCCGACAGTTTCAATATTTGAATTGCCGACTTAACCGTAGTACCGCTAGTGTAAATATCATCAACTAACAGCACTCGATCGCGCGGGAGGCGACGACGAAAATCTTTCCCCAAACTTAAAGCATTTTTCATTTCCGCTTGCCGCTGCTGTGGCGTCAGAGCGAATAAAGCCTGAGTATTTTTCACCCGCTCCAAACCGTGCCGCTGCAAAGGCAAACCAGTCACCTCGCAAAAACTTTCAGCCAACAGTTCTGCTTGGTTAAAACCGCGCTCCTTGACCTTTTCTTTGTGCATGGGAATCGGTACAACTGTTAGATTGTCTATAGCTAATTCGGGAAAACTCAGCCAAGATTCTGCCAGCCAGCCGCCTAGAGGTTTTGCTAATTGCGGATTGCCGTCATATTTCAAAGCTGCGATCGCCCGTTTGAGAGCCCCGCCATACTCACCCCACACAAAAACACGCTGCTCTGAATGCCAAAATCGACCAGGATCGCTTAACTGACATCGCTGAAGTTGCTTGTGACAGTACGGACAAAACTCTCCGGCGGCCGGTCGCTGACAAAGAGGACAGTTAGACTTAAGAAATAGATTGAGAAAAGATTTGACTAATCCCGTCCATTTTCGCTTGTTCATCCTAAAATTGTCGTAAGTGATTAATGGGAAAAACTCTCAACTTCAATCAGTTTCCACCGACAGGCTCGCAGCGTGAAAAACCTCTACTGGTTAGACAAAATTCAACCTTCAGACAGAGATGCAGTGGGAGAAAAAGCATTTTACTTGAGCTGTTTGCTCCAGAAAAATCATCCTGTTGTACCGGGTTTTGTCGTACCGGCTACCACATTCTGGCAGTTTTTAGAGTCGATCGAGTGCCTAGAACCGCTGTTTGCTGACTGGCCACACTCTTCACTGCACTTGAATGTCGATGAACCCAGACAACTGCAATCGATCGCCCGCAGCATCCGCCACCAAATCCTCGCCGGCAAACTACCAGATTCACTGCTCTCCACCCTAGAGTCTGCTGTTTCTCAACTCAACTCCAAGTCAAACTTAAACTCCACAGCCTTAATTTTTCGCCCTTCCCTGACTTCCTGGAACCCGAAAACAGTCGGCATTCTGGCGTCTCAGGCAGTACGGGCAGAACCCGAAGCCATTGGGGACGGACTCAAACGAGCTTGGGCAGAAATGTTCAGAGCCCGAAGTCTATTTTACTGGCAGCGGTGCGGTCTGCGGGTACAGCAAATCAATCCCGCAGTTTTGGTGCAGCCACTTCAAGAAGCCATCGCCGCGGGCGAGGTAAAAATAAAGGCGGGTGCACAGTGGGAAATCCAAGCCACCAGCGGTTTGGGATTGTCCCTCGCTAGGGGAGAAACCATCCCCGATTACTATCAAGTGCAGCCAGAAACAAGCGCGGTTAAATTCCAGCGGATCGGTTACAAAACATTAGCCTACAATCTCAAAGTCGGCGATGGTGAACCGAAAAAAAAACTGCTACTGGGCAAGTTTGCTGCTTTCCCAATTCCCGATTCTCCATTTATAATTCCTGATTTTGCTGATTGTTGCGTGCAAGTTTTAGCGCTGGGAGAGGAAGCACAAACAGAATACGTTTTAGAGGAATCGCAACTGCAAGAAATCATTGAATTGAGTAAAAAAGCGATCGCCGAATTTGACTCGGATTTAATTTTCGAGTGGACGCTAAATCAGACAGCAAACAGCGGGGAAGCGCAGTTTTATTTCACTCAAGTTCGTCTTGTCAAAGGGGAAAAAGTCGCGCCACTAGAGGAAAATTCGAGATCCCTCCCGCACCCAAACTCGATCGCCCCAGCCCGAACTCCTGCCATACTCAGAGGTGTGGCAGCAGCATCAGGAAAAGCCGAAGCAATTGCCCAAGTTATGACTAATTCCCACCCAGAAAACGCGGAATTCTTAGCCGGAGGCATTTTGGTAGCCCGGACAATCGAGCCGAATTGGCTGCCTTGGCTGAAGATTGCTGCTGGAGTGATTGCGGAACAAGGAGGCATGACATGCCACGGCGCCATTTTAGCGAGAGAATTGGGGATTCCCGCCGTTGTGGGAGTGACCGGGGCGACGCGGGCGATCGCCTCGGGCGATTCGGTTTTGGTAGACGGCGATAGCGGAGAAGTTTTTGCCCTCGCCCAACAGGATGCGATCGAGACAGGAGACAGCAGCCGACTTCGGGACACAGCAAAAAAGGCAAATGTATACAGTACAGCAGCGAAAATGTCAATAGCCAAGCACCAATCTTCTACCTCCGATCGATCGTCCAATTGGGCGTCTAAATCTCGACAATCTGAGTCTACTCAATATGTTTGGGGCCCACCAACGGCGACTCAACTGCTAGTTAATGTCAGCCAAACAAGTTCGATTGACCGCCTCAAAAATCTGCCAATAGACGGCATCGGATTGCTGCGATCTGAATTAATGGCATTAGAAGCTTTGGACTGTGAAAACCCCAAAGTTTGGCTACAAGACGGCCGCCAATCGGAATTTGTCGATCGCATGGCGGATTGCCTCAGTTTATTTGCTGCTGCCATTTCGCCGCGGCCAATATTTTATCGCTCTCTCGATTTACGCGAGTCAGGCGACCACGGCAGTTTCAGTTATACCTTTGAACCGGAATTATTTGATTGGGAACTCTGCGTACTTCAAAAAGTCTGCGAGTCAGGCCATACCAATGTTAATTTAATTTTGCCTTTCGTGCGATCGGTTGAGGAGTTTATCTACTGTCGCCAGCGCTTAGAAACTATTTGGAAAAACCGCTCAGCCGAATTTCAACTATGGATTATGGCGGAAGTTCCTTCAGTGTTATTTTTATTGCCAGATTACGTAAAAGCCGGAGTTCAAGGAATTTCCATCGGCACCAACGATTTAACCCAATTGCTGTTAGGAATTCACCGCAACTCCGACCAGGTAGCAGGTGCATTCAACGGGCGCGATCAAGCAGTGATGAGGGCGATCGAACAATTAATCAAACAGGCCCGGGCCGCCGGCATTCCTTGCTCAATCTGCGGCGACGCTCCCGCATTGTATCCCGATACAGTTGAATCCTTCGTGCGGTGGGGGATTTCGTCTATTTCGGTCAATGTCGATGCTGCAGAACAAACTAGCAGGGCGATCGTCCGCGCCGAACAGCGCCTACTCCTAGAACTCGCTCGATCGATAATTAACAATTAACCACTCCCGGACGCACTTGACCCCAGAAGTCCGGTTTCTACTCTAAATCATGGCTTTGGTAAGCAGCCACCCGCTCAGAAATCGGATTTCTAGAGAACCCGTGCGTCCAGGAATATTAACAACTACAGAAACCTGGTTTCTGAGTAGATCTAGCAACCGCCCTGACGGTTAGGAAATTCTTAATTTCTCAAACCCTTGCTTTTATTCCTTTTATTGCTTCTTCCTTCTTCCTTCTTCCTTCTTCCCTCTTCCTTCTTCCTTCTTCCCTCTTCCTTCTTCCTTCTTCCTTCCACTAACATCCGATTTTAAAGCTAGGATAGAAATATCACCAATTCTTGACATGGAGGTACAAACCGTGAAATCAAAAATTATTGCAACCGCAGCAATACTTGCCGCCCTGGCCTTTCTGCATCCTCACCCAGCATTATCTCAACCTGCAACTGACGGTGGCAAAAAACCCGGATTCTGGCAACCTCAAGCGCAGGTTGACAATACTCGCAACATTACCCTCAGACTGTTAAATGAAACAGGATTAAACCTAGAATACGGTCCATCAGGTGGCAGCTTGTCATCCTTGCCCGTCGGAACCAGCAAAAACATCATTGTTCGTATCAGCAATCGCACCGGCGACATTGCCAATATTCCGATTAATGCCACCGGAGGAACCACAACTTTGAAATACGACTATAACGTTGACTCGCAGACAAACATTGTGACGATTCGCATCACCAGATCAGACGGCAGCACTCGGCAAGACAGATCAGTTTATATTGATGAAAAAGGGCGAGTTTACTCTTTCTAAGATTAATGCTCATCAACCCGGTTTCTCCTGATAAATTTTGCTCTTAGCAGCGAGGTATCGCGGAAGAAATCGGGTTTCTAGACTACCGCGCATAAATTCTGTCTTTCTCAAAAAGTTATGAATCAAGTCCAGCCCATAAAGAATCGATGTTTTGTGCAGCGGATTTGACATTTCATCCCCAAAATCAACTGCTGCTTGCAATTCGGCGCTACTGGCGCACTGGTGCATCAGGTGGGTTTCGAGAGGATGTCAACCGCCGCATCGCAGACTAATATCCGTCGTTTCTCTTGATACCTGCGCCTCGATTTCCCTCTTCTTTCGGTTTAGCTTTGTTCACTCGCAGGGGGCGCCCCATCCACTCTGCACCGTCTAATTCGGCAATTGCAGCGTCTTCTTGGGCATCCTCCATCATCTCAACAAATGCAAAACCGCGCATCCTACCGGTTTCCCTGTCGGTAGGCAAGACAACTCGCTTGACTGTGCCGTATTCTGCAAATACTGCTTTCAGGTCTTCTTCGGTGGCGCGGTAAGACAGATTTCCAATGTAGATAGTCATGTCGATCGAACTGAACTTGTTGTGCTATACATAATAACCTTTTAATTTAATTGTCAAGTGCTATCTAGCATACAACTGGGCGATCGACTCTGACTAAAAGGGTTTGCCGCACTGACCAACCCTTGGTACTGGCTGCAATAGTTAGCTTAATCAAAACTCATATCCTCACTGATCCGCAGGGCGCGTCAGGATATGAGTTTTGGGGCGGCGAGGAATCCCACCCCTGAACAATACTTGATTTTAATCAGATCAGTGATAGGTGGGCGACGCATCGCCAAGCATCTTCGGAAATAAAGCGAGTAACAAGGTATAATATATTAGGTTGCTCTAGACCACATCGTTGATATAGCGGTTTTTAACTTTCGTGAGGTACTTGGCAGTTAATTACCAATTCCCCACTTCTTCTATTCTTTAATCTAAAATTTACATCTGTACCTCATTAACTTGAGAATTGCTATACACATCTAGACAGCCCTTTGAGCAAACCTACTTCACATCTCCCCACCCCTTTCCTAAACGGGGAGATGTCACCTTCAATCCTTGGGCAAAATTGGGAATTGCAAATTGGAAATGAGGAATTGGGAAATTTTTATCTCCATCTGTTTAATCCCCAGTTTAGGATATTACTTTTTTCATTTAAACTAAGGATCTGAGATTTAAAGCAGCTTTGTTAAGTGTTTGAGTCCCAATTCGACTTTGGGTAATACCGCGGGCTGTTTCCGTTGCTCCTTTATTCAGAACATTCATCCCCTCTACCACTTGCTCAATAGCGATCGCCTGCTGTTTGGTATTCAGAGAAATTTTCTGACTGCTGACAACAACACTGTTAATAGCATTAGCAACATTGTTAAAATTATCCGCCGTACCTTCAGTCAATTTTAGGCTATTATCTAAAGTTTTCTTGCCCTCATCTGTTACCATCACTGTTTTATTAATGGAATTCTTAATACTGTTTATCAAATCATTAATCTGATCCGACGATGTTTTGCTTTGATCTGCCAGTCGGCGAATTTCCGTCGCCACCACCCCAAACCCCTTTCCTTGTTCTCCGCTGCGTACTGCTTCCACTGTAGCGTTAATGGCCAGCATATTAGTTTGATTTGCCAAATCGCTGACTAAATTGGTAATATTAGCAATCTGATTGGTTTGCTGGCTCAAATGTAAAACTTGATCGGCGATCGCTCCGACTTTTTCCGTCAAACTCAACATTCCCTGCTGGGTTGTCTGCACTACTTTACTGCCTTCTGCTGCCATATTTAAGACATTACTGGCATTTTCAAGGGCTGATTCGGCTTGCATAGCTGATTGCCTCGATGATGCGCCCAATTCATCCATTGTGGTAGTTGTTTGATTAACAGAAGCAGCTTGTTGTACAGCAATACTTTCTTGTTGCTCAATTGTCGCAGCGATCTCGGTAGAAGAACTGACAATCATATTAATAATACCTTTCAGCGCTTTATCTAAAGGTTTGGCGATCGCTATGCTTAAAGCTATTCCTAAACCAATCGCTGTTAGCGGTCCAACTGTCATCCCCAAAAATACAGCTACTTGAGTCTTACTAATATCATTTTCTGCGGTTGTATAAGCGTCGTCGGCTTGCTTTTTGTTGGATGCAGATACGGCTAAAATTGCTTTTGTTGCCTTGATAAATTCAAGGCGAATTAGCTTAGATTGCTGACTAAGTTTATTCAAAAGGTTACTAGCTGTTTTGGCTCTTGCCATTTCTGGCGAATTCCTTTTACCTTGAGTAATTAGGTTTAGCTGCAAGCCCAAAGGATTCAAAATTCCCAGTTTCTCAAATTCTTGATTAATTCGCAGGAGTTCTTGATCTGCTTGCTTCCACTTCTCCCAATACTTAAGCATTTGTTGATATAGGGCGTCTTCATCTGAGGTACGTGGAGTGGTTTCGTATTCTTTAAACCCATCTTGAATCTGCTGCCAAGCCTTGTCCATTGTGTTTAAGGCATCTTGCCTTTCTGCTTGAGTGAGTGCCGGATTAATTAGCGCTCTCTCGGATGACTCAATTTGGGTTTGTCCCTCGTTAATTTTCCATAAGGCTTCAATACTCGGTAAATTATTTTTACCTATAGTATCTATGTGTTGACTGAGATTAGATGTTGAGTTACCTCCTACCCAGGCAACTAACAATACTAAAAGTCCCATAATCAGAAAGGCGCCGATCAGTCTGGTTTGTAAATTCATTTTTCTCAACAACATACTATTTCTGCTTCCTTCTACTACAGTTATCCTCGCTGCCATCCTCAACATATCTTGTATATTATAGCTTTTCTCAGGTAGAGCAAGTACCTATTAGGATTTTACCTTGGAGATTTTATTTTTTAAAAGTAGTAATTAATTGATCGGGAACTCCCGATCCTGAAAGTCGCTATCGGTTTTGGGTGACGACGCAGTTACGGTAGCTTTTTGGTTGTCATCATGTTGAATTCATTTTTATAAACCCCCTTTAAAATAAAAATGCTCCCACTCTTGAATAACTTCCTTATTAACTCTATCATTAAAAGGTTCAAGGGCGAGAAACAAAACTAACAAACGTGTTTGAAAAGTTTTCATAAACACTATATGTAACGTTGAATAAAGTTCTAACATAATTTAATTTAATCAGGAAAATAATAAATTAAGTTTGATACTTTTAGGCTCTGACAACATACCTAAACCATGGAAAAATGCTTTGGTAGTGATAGAAAAGGGTCATACAAAGAGGCAAAATAAGTAATCAAGAAAAAGGGCGAAAGTAATATACTTGTCGCCCCCTTCGCCTGATTTATCATAAGCCGGAAAAATTAGGGTCAAAACTTAAAAATAATTTCAGTTTTCTCAACCCAACAAATGCCCAATTATTAGGAAATGCTATCGAGTTTGCATTTCGTCAACTTTCTCAGAAAAATACTTGTAACTGGTTTACAAACTGCTGTTATTGTACTTCATCAATCTGAGAAAGGCTATACGGGAATCGCTTGTGTCTGTGCAGATTTTCTAGCGGGGACTGAGCAATTCAATCTAGCCAAGTGTGCAAATCCCATAAGGGAAAAACGCGAAAAGCCAAACTGTGAAGTTTGGAAGCCCACGCCATAACTGTAATCAGTTTGGCGTTGGGAGGATGTTACTGCTTTTCCTTAGTCGATCGAGATTGACTGAGGCCCCGTGCTTTTACCGTTGGTGGGTTCGGCTGGGGGAGTAGTGTAGGAAGTTGAACCAGCTTGCTCGTCGATCCAGCTTTTAACGGGATCTTCGTGAAGGTTGAGTCGAAGCAGGCCAGATAAAAATCCGCCCGCGAAGGCGATCGGCTGTTCGATCAATTCTTTCGCCATTGGGATGAGTTCGTCGATGAACATTCAAGAGTCTCCTTGTGTTGCAGGGGTTATACCTTAACTGTATCGTTTGTACTGCGATGCTGGCAGCGGGCTACAAAAAACCTTCCAGCGCTGAAGATGCGCGATCGGGCAATTTTTCGGCTCATGACTTACAATGCTAATCAAATTGCTGCAAAAATTTTATGTGCCGTTTGCTTGGCTACCTAGGGGAGCCGATTTTACTTGATGCTATTCTGTACAAGCCGGAACATTCCCTAATTGTGCAGAGTTACCAGCCCCGCGAAATGACTTCTGGTCTACTCAATGCTGACGGTTTTGGTATTGGTTGGTATCACCCGCACCTAGATACTGACCCGTTTACCTATAAAAATGTACAGCCAATTTGGAGCGACATTAACCTTCCGAGTATCAGTCGATACGTTGAATCTGGATGCGCGATCGGATATGTTCGCAGTGCAACTTCAGGACAAGCTGTAGATTTGAGCAACTGTCAGCCGTTTCAGAACGATCGCCTGCTGTTCGTACACAACGGCTTCGTGAAGAATTTTCGGCAAACTCTTTACAGACCAATTCGCGATCGACTCAGCGATACGCTTTATCAATCAATTAACGGTACTACAGATTCAGAGCATATTTTCGGCTTGTTTGTCAATGAATTGACAGCCACCAATGTGACTCTAGAAGCTGCTTTGCAAAACACGCTGAAAACTGTGGCAGAGCTAGCAAACTTTCACCAAGTAGAATTTTCAGCTAATATAATTATCAGCGACGGACACCAGCTTGTTGCCTCTCGCTTTGCTTCCCAAAAAACCCCTCCTTCCCTCTATTGGCTGCGGGACGATTTAAATTTCCCGGATTCTGTCATCATTGCTTCTGAACCTTTATTTGCAGGCAATTGGCACGAGTGCCCAGTCCAGAGCATTATCAGTACCGGAGTAGAGCGTGATATCGAAATCTATCCAATCTTGTAGAAAGGCAATTTATCGCGATTTGCAGCAGTGTCGCAGCGGCACTTTCAAGCTATTTGCAGACATCGATTATGATACTTTTTGCCGTCAAGCTCATCCTGATTTCAGTCCAGTTGGCTGGCACTTAGGTCACATTGCTTATACTGAGGATTTGTGGCTGTTGCAACGGTGCGCTGGCTTGAAACCTGTCTTTCCTCAGTATCACCAACTGTTTGCTGCTGATATTTTGCCCAAAAAACAACGGGTTTTTCTGCCGACGTTACCAGAAGTTGAATTATATCTGGACGAGGTGAGAAAAAAGGTGTTCGATTATTTGGAAGTAGCGCCGATCGACGAGCAAGAAGGTCTCTGGCGGTTTATTATTCAGCACGAAAGCCAGCACTGCGAAACTGTTGCTTTCGTGTTGCAAATGCACAGGAATAAGGCAGAAAAAAGAGGGAAGAAGGAAGAAGGAAGAGGGAAGAAAGAAGAAGGAATATTAATGCCCAATGCCCAATTCCCGATGCCCCATGCCCCATTCCCCATTCCCAATTCAGCGATTGAAGTTCCGGGCGGGGAATTTTACATGGGAAGCGATGCTGCTGAGGCTTTGGATAACGAGCGATCGCGCCACCTATGTTATTTAGAAGCATACTCGATCGATCGCTATCCCGTCACTTGCCGTCAATACCGAGATTTCATGGAATTCGGCGGCTATCAAAACCCTGATTGGTGGTCAGCGGACGGCTGGAAATGGCTGCAAGGCGAAGCCGTCTTTCAACCGCTTTACTGGTCAGAAAATCCAGCTTTCAACAACCATCCAGTCTGCGGCGTGAGTTGGTACGAAGCCGAAGCTTACTGCAACTTTGTTGGCAAGCGTTTGCCATCGGAAGCAGAATGGGAAAAAGCTGCGAGTTGGGATGCCAAAAATCAAACATATCGCATCTATCCTTGGGGAGAAGAACCGCCAAACGGCAGCCTGTGCAATCACGGCAATAATATTGCCAATACCTCGCCAGTTGATGCCTTTCCCAAAGGAGCAAGTGCCGCAGGCTGCTATGATATGTTGGGCAATGTTTGGGAGTGGACTGCTTCAACTTTTGACGCCTATCCGGGATTTGAAAGTTATCCTTACAGGGGATATTCTCAAGTTTATTTTGATGGAGAACACCGGGTTTTGAAAGGCGGGAGTTGGGCGACTTTTCCGCAGGCACTGCGATCGACCTTTCGGAATTGGTACTATCCGGGCGTGCGGCAAATTATTGCTGGTTTTCGCTGCGCTAAGTAGTTGGCTAGGTAATTATAATTACCATCAAATTGGTTCCTAGTGAAAAATTTATTCATCGGACTTTGCCGATGAACAAATTCCTTAATACTTGCCTTACAAAGCTTATTTTACGAACCTCAGATAACTGGCTGGAGAGGGAATTGGGGAAAAAAAATGTTTGCGAAATGCCCAACTTTTTTCCATGTAACAAGCTCAAAGAAAACAAGTTTGGTTAAGTATTCAATAATTTTTGTGGATAAATTTTAAGTTTTAATTGTGGATGCGATCGCCATCCGGTGAGAAAATACAGAATCCAGAGCCGCATGAAAAATCTGACTTGAGCGCGATATTTGGCAACGCGGCTGCGTGCTATACCGATATGTGCATCTAAAAATTACTTTATGAAATCCCCAAGACTCTCCGATACGACAAACTCAGCCTTAACGAAGGAAAACCGCCTGCACTTAGAGCGCCTGGTGAGCGCTGCGGCACTGACACCGGCAGAAATCAATGCTGGCAGCGATGCAGTTAGCGGGTTAACTCAAAGCCCCAAATCCCTGCCTCCAAAGTATTTCTACGACGATCGCGGCTCGAATCTGTTTGAGTTGATTTGCCAGTTGCCGGAATACTACTTGACGCGCACTGAGACGGCAATTTTGCAGGGGTGCGCGGGGGCGATCGCAAATTTAACGGGCCCCTGCGAAATTGTAGAACTCGGCAGCGGCAGTTCCACCAAAACTCGGATTCTCCTGGATGCTTACAGTCAACTCGAATATCCCCTGCACTATTTGCCGATCGACATCAGTCCTACTATCCTAGAAAGCAGCGCTTGTCAACTGTTGGCCGATTATCCGTCGCTCCAGATTCACGGACTTGTCAGCACTTACGAATTAGCCTTAGCTAAAATTGCACCGTCGCCCTTGCCAACCCGAATGATTTGCTTTCTAGGCAGTACCCTCGGCAATCTCAACGCTCAAGAATGCGATTTGTTCTTCTCGCAAATTGTCGGTGCATTGCAGCCGGGAGAGTATTTTTTGCTGGGAATTGACTTGGACAAATCTAAGGATATTTTAGAGCCGGCCTACGATGACAGTCAAGGAGTAACGGCAGCATTTAACTTGAATATGCTGCGACATTTAAATCGAAAATATGAGGGAAATTTTGATTTAGCACAGTTCGAGCATTGGGCTTTTTACAATCAAGAGGAATGTCAAATAGAAATGCACTTGAAAAGTAAAAAAGTGCAAACAGTGCAGTTGCGTTCTCTCAATTTAATAGTTGAATTTGCAGCGGGAGAAACTATCCGCAGCGAAATATCGCGCAAGTTTAATCTCAATACTGTAAAAAAAGAACTTTCGCAGCGTGGTTTAATGCCTATGCAGGTTTGGACAGATCCAAATCAGTGGTTTGGCTTGATGCTTTGTCAGATGTCAGTTGACAGTTGACGGTTGACAGTTGACAGTTGGCAGTTGCCAATTGCCAATTGCCAATTGTTATTTGTTATTTGTTTTGAATATCTCGCAATAATTAGTAACTACTGACTACTGACTAATAACGTTCGCGAGCGGGGACAGCACTATGACTACTGACTACTGACTACTGACTACTGACTACTGACTGCTGACTACTGACTACTGACTACTGACTACTGACTACTGACTAATTAACAAATCGGCCGCTGTCCGGGTTTTACGGCGTGAATGTACTCACTGCCCGAGGTCGGCCATCCCCTCTTATAATAAGCTTCCTCCGGCTTCCCCCAGCCCAACTGCAACAAAATTTCTAGGAAATCCAACTTTTCCCACTTCGAGAGACTGGCCCATTCTGTGCGCTGGGCTATAGCCTCTACATCAACCGACTCGATTGATCGAAAATCCTTTCCGCTGTTAACACTTAAATACAAATCCATCCCGGCAGTTACCTGCTGCCAGAATTCCAACATAGCAATCTTAGCTGCCTTCAACGTAATCAAATCAACCGGTAGAGCTATTAATTCGTCATCCACTGCCGGATAGCGTAGAGTATTGCCTTTAACCGCAATTTCCCGCCAGACAATCCCAGAAACTTGATGTTCCCGCTGGTATTCGTGTACGGCTGCCTTAAAATTTTGATAAGCAGTGAACTTCTGTACGCCCTCAGATTTGAGAAAGCGGTCAATCACGGGGTTGCCTGTAGCAGGAGTTTCAGTCAAGTTGAGGCGCCGCCCATACAAGCAGGCTTGGCGCTCTTCTTCGAGGATTTTAATGAGTTCCGCCGTGCTGTAGACCTTGGACATCTTTATTCAGGCAAAATCAAGATATTGGCTGATATTCGGCTGGTTTTCTCGACTAATCTTCGGTAAAGATAGTTTTGCTGTTCTAGGCAATATTCAGTTTTGCCGTTATTCTAGCTTTTCTTGCTGCTTAATTCTAGTTTGATAGTTTACAGGCGTCGAGCCGCGAAATCCCGACAGCCTCTTAAAAAAAGCAGTTAAGAGGGTACTGAATCACGAACTAGAGTGGGAACTGCACCGCGGGCGTATCTCGCGGGATTTTTCGCCAAAAACAAAGCCCCCTCCAAGGAGGGGGCAAAACTGATTTAGAGGTTTGGGAGTTTTATTGGATGGGTCGATCGAACAACCCGAAAAAAAAGCAGCATTCGCACCTGCCGTCAACTACCAAAACTCAAATTTTCAGTCTCAAAGCTTAGTAGCGTCGAGAAGAGCGATCTTTGTCGCCCCAGCCGCCGCCGCCACCCGATGAGCGTTTGTTGTCTTCGCGAGGTTTGGCTTTGTTGACTTTCAAGTCACGGCCCATCCACTCAGCACCGTCTAAAGCTGCGATGGCTGCTGCTTCTTCTGCCTCGCTTGCCATTTCCACAAAAGCAAAACCCCGCATCCTGCCTGTTTCCCGGTCCATTGGCACTTGGACGCGGCTTACAGTACCGTACTCGGCAAATACTTCGTTGAGGTCATCTGATGTTACCTCATATGAAAGATTACCCACGTAAATCGACATAAAATCTCCAGAATCATTAGGGTGCAGAGACTTAGATTCGGAGAGACGCTTGTAAATAAACACCAACAAACTACGCAACCGAATTTAATTCTTGGAAAACCACTATAACATGAAGCCAGCAGAATCAGCAATTGGCTGTCATAATTTTCAATGTTGGGTGCCGAGCGCGCAATCGGCAACCGAAAGTATTCTTGATAAATGACATCTTACACTCTTGGCATCCTCCGCTTGGTTTCTTGCTGCGCGATCGACCTGATATCTGAGATTTTTTGTCGCTGTTACCAGATTGATTGGGTCTGATTGAGACCAGTGCCTGAGATTCAGTTATAACTGACATCCGGCACTGTTCTCCTTGGACAAGCCTCCTGCCCGTTCCACCAGAGATAAATGTTTTTAGCCCAGGATTAATCTTCCGAGTCAATCTCCCATCTTCCATCTCCCGTCTCTCATCGCATCCGATTTAGCGCCCGATAATGGCGGCTCCCCAATAATTATCAAAAGAGTTATTAGCCATATCTACGCGCATTTTATACTTAGATAGCAATCCTCGCATCATTTGTGAATTTCTTACTCGCTCCCCGATCTCGCGGGGAGGGTTGGGGTGGGGTAAAAATTTTACGACTCCTGCAAGGATTGCTATCTAAGTATAATTATTTCTTTAATATTTCCATTTTATTCATTTTTTAAGGCTTTATGTAGTTTCTCTATTTGCTCTTTCTCTAAGATGATTCTCGGCTGTGATTTTTACACTAATTGCATGAAGTTTGTTTTCGATTCTACCGTATTTAAATGCCTAAAAGTTTATGTCCTGGGAAAGATGCGATCGCACTCCTACCTCCCTAGCATTGTAAAAGTTGAACGTCCACAGTCCACAAAGATTGTCTAGTACAGACAGAAGCAAGCCTAGACAAAAGAGCGTGGAGCAGTTACAGAGGATTTTAAATGGTTATAAACAGTTCGTTGACCCGGCCCTTGGCTGTCGTGACGGGTGCCTCTAACGGTATCGGCTACGAACTCGCCAAACAGTTCGCTCAAAACGGCTTCGATCTCCTAGTCACCGCCACCGGAGCGAGCATCAATGAAGCGGCTCAAGCCTTTGAGGGGCTCGGTGCCAAAGTCGATACAGTGCAGGCAGACCTCGCTACCTACGACGGTGTTGAGACGCTCTACAACCAGATAAAAGCGACTAATCGGCCAGTGGATGCGATCGCAATTAATGCCGGTGTCGGCGTCGGGGGCGACTTTGCCCGCGAGACAGACTTGAAGGACGAACTAAATCTGATTAACCTCAACGTTGTCTCGTCTGTGCATTTGGCTAAACGGGTAGTTAAGGATATGGTCGATCGAGGCCAAGGTCGGATTCTATTCACTTCGTCGATTGCCGCCCTAATGCCGGGGCCATTCGAGGCAGTCTATGCAGCATCTAAAGCATTTATACACTCCTTCTCAGAAGGGCTGCGTAACGAGTTAAAGGACACAGGCGTCACCGTTACCGCGCTGATGCCAGGGCCGACGGATACCAACTTCTTCCATCGGGCGGGAATGGACGACACGAAGGCGGGCGCAGACAAGAAAGACGACCCGGCCGAAGTTGCCAAGCAGGGCTTCGAGGCGCTGATGGCGGGTAAGGACGACATTATCGCCGGTTCACTCAAGACAAAGATTCTCGCCAGCGCAAGCAAAGTTTTACCTGATACCGTTAATGCCGAAATGCACCGCCAGCTTACTGAACCGGGTTCTGCTAACAAATAATTCACGCCCGTCTTACTATTCTTATGTGCAGATTTAAAGAAAGTAAACATCGCAGATAATGGCCTGATTGCAGCCGATAAAAGCGTGTTTACTTCTCCCAGTATTGGCGATTTAGCAAAGTTTTCTCAGGCGTTCATCGAGGGCATTATGCAGCATCGGCCTTGGATGCGAACTGAGGAATAAATGGTTCCCGCCTAAGTAATTTAGTGCAGCACATTTATGCAAATTCATCATCTCAATTGTGGCTGTATGTGTCCCATTGGAGGGGCGCTTTTCGATGGCTTCAGTCGCGGCTTGACGGCTAACCTCGTCTGCCACTGTCTGCTTGTTGAAACGAATCAGGGACTGGTTCTGATTGATACCGGCTTCGGATTGCGGGATATTCAGTCCCCTTACTCCCGGCTCAGCCCGTTTTTCGTTTATTTTAATAACATCCAGTTCGATCGCAAGTACACGGCAATCCATCAAATTGAACAGCTAGGATTTTCACCAAGCGATGTGCGCCATATTGTGCTAACCCACCTCGACTTCGATCATGCCGGTGGTCTAGAGGATTTCCCGGAAGCAACCGTACACGTCATGCAGGCTGAAATCGATGCCGCACAGGATCGGCACGGTTTCATCACAAAAAGGCGCTATCGTCCGGGGCAGTGGGATGAAGTCAAACGCTGGAAATACTATTCGGCGGGTGGCGAACCTTGGTTCGGTTTTGAAGCAGTCCGCGACCTCGACGGGTTGCCGCCGGAGATTTTGCTAATCCCGTTGGTGGGCCACACGCGCGGTCATGCTGGCATTGCCATTGATACACCCGATGGCTGGCTTCTGCACGCAGGTGATGCCTATTTCTACCGACACGAGATGGATGCCGCTAACCGACGCTGCACGCCCGGTCTGCGCGCCTACCAATGGATGATGGAGGTCGATCGCAAGGCTAGGTTGCTCAATCAAGGTCGGCTGCACGAATTATCGGTGCAGCATAGTAAAGATGTGCGCGTGTTTTGCAGTCACGATGCTATTGAGTTAAAAGCCTTCGCTGGCGAGTCTAGGAGTTCTTAAAACTAGAAATTTCATCCTTCGTTCGGAATTGCTTTTGCCCGATCGCGAATTGACAAATAACCTAAATTCAGCCACAATTCTCCTCGATCGATCGTTACCCGGTAAACCTCCGCTATCCACTGCAACCGTCAGCATCGATGCAGTCAACGGCGTCAGTACCGGCATCTCCGCCGAAGACCGGGCGCGCACCATCCAAGTCGCCATCCACCCGGACACCAAACCTCAAGACTTGCGCCGTCCCGGTCACATTTTCCCCCTGCGGGCGATGGCACTCATCACCATGTGCCAGTTGCGTCAGTCCTGTTTAACTTGTTATGTTGAAAAAGGATTGAGATTAGGATGACGCTAATCTTTTCCAGGAATAACAAGTTTTTGACTTACAACCGCAGATAAACACAAATGACCGCAGAGGGATATAGGCTTTGGCAGCATTCTTAAAAAATTCTCTAAATCAAACCACACTCTTTTTCACCACCACTTCCACCTTTTCCGTCGTCCATTCCTCACTCGCATCAGTCACAACCCTGATATTTCGCTGAGGGTTATTTTCATCCACAACCGCCGCCAATAATTGTTCTAAAGCATTGGTCGGTTCTTTATCCCCAAATCCTTTCCGAGATTGGTCTAAAGCTGGCAATTCCAATAATTGAAAATTTGTTGCATCCACCGTCGCAAATACTTTAATGACATCTACCCCTTCCTGATAATTTTCGGGCAACTTGAGAGCGAGTTTAATTGATTTCTCTTTTCCGGGATCTAGAGAATCAAAAGTTAAATTTTTGGGATAATATTTAAAAATCATAAAATCCGGCTGAAGGTTCAATGCACTGATATTTAAAGTAACCTTAGATTCATTCCGAATTACTAACTTGACATCTTCTTCATCTTCTTCTAATACAGGAACCTTACCATCAACATTCAAAACTACAGGTTGCCGTTTAACTGATTTAACCACTTCAACCTTAAGTTTGCCATTTAAAGGAGCAAAAGCATCCTCATTATCCAGTTCCAAAATACTCTCATATCTGGCAACATGGATTAAGCGATTAATTAGCCTTTCTGTGGCTTCAGGTTCATCAATTTTTATAGGAAAAAGAAGATTCTTGATGGGTTCTTTATTCGCATCTAAAATCCAATACTCCCCTTCAGAATTTAGGGAAACAAAATAATCTACATTCTCATCTGTTTCTGTTTCCGAACAAAATTCTATCCAGCGATGGCCATCAACTTGTGTTTTCACTAGCTCCAAATCCGAAAATTGTGATTTTGGTTCTGGTAAAAGCACTCGGACTTTGCGAATTTGTTTCAATCCTGGCGATACATAAACAGCAGGAGAACCAATTTCAAACATTCCTCTATCAATCATTCCTTGCTCTAATTTAGGATTGATGGCTCTAATACTGTCTATTTCTGTTACTTCTGCCCAACAATCGGATGCTCCCAATTCTACAACTTTAACCCTTGCAATTCGGTTTTCCTCATCCTTAAAATCTCTCGTTCTGAATTTGAAAATCTCAAATTCTGCCCCTTTTTTAATGCCGCTTGCTTGACCCATTTGTAGCTGAACTCGGTTTTTCTTGATATCTACTTTCATCACCGGCACCTTACGGCTAGCACCAACAAACTGACCCCCAAAAAAAGTGCGCTCAGTCTCTCCCATCAACATTGGGGTTTGCCGTACAAATACATTGTTAACTTGACTAGAAACTTTATTAAATAGCTCCTCTACAGAAATTTCTGTTCCCTCTTGCCGCAAAGCTTTTAATAAAAAATAAGTCAAAGCGCCGTTGCGTTCCGTCCCTTCAAAAACCTTTTCATAAGCAAATTCATGATCCCGGCAAGCAGCGATTAAGGTATAACCTTTTGGTTCGGGTAACAAACCATTAACAACCGTAATATTGCGGCTATTTTCTGTTGAAGTTTGCCAATTTTGGGCTAATTCCTGAAGCGGGGCGACTAAACTATCCGTAGGTCGAGGAGTGGTGTCAATAAACCCTTCCCCGCGAATCCGGTCATCTCCGCTCATTTCTCTGGTTGCACCACCGGAATGACAGCTATCGAGTACGAGGGTGACAACTAACTCTTTTTCCACCATGTCTTCCAGCAATTTAGCAAATTCTATATCGCGCAAATAGCGGGAATTTGGTTGACCGATATCTGTCGGAACTAAGGCTTCATCTAAACCCCCAAAACCCTTGAGGCTTTCAAAAATAGTTTTCGCCCGTCCGCCGTGACCGGAGTAGTGAATATATACTCGGTCTTGAGGTTGGGCTTTGGCCGTTAGTTCTTTGAATTTAGCAACAATATTTTCATAAGTGGGTAAGAGTTCGGGGGATTCTTTGGGTTGGTTGGGATTGTCGGAAGCTGTAGCGGTGAGTTTAATGATTTGGTCGGAGGTGAGGTTGAAGGTATCTTTTAAATAGGTTTCGACATGGCTAATATCTTGAACGCATCCCCGCAGGTTTTTGTAGTAGTTACCTTCTGGTAAGCGATGGGGGAAATAAAAATCGATACCGATGAGGAGGGCGTAGAAGTTGGGGGTTTGGTTTGTCATGGTTGATGGTGGGTAAGGGGTTTTAGAAAGGTTTGATTTTTATATGAGGTTGAGGTGGGAGTTTTTAGGCAGTTTTTGAGATTAACTTGTTATTTTAAACAAACTTTCTGGCAAAAGCCTATTGATTTGTGGGAATACCATCACACAGGTGCCTGTCGCTATCGCTAACATTGGGGCTGCTTTCTAAATAGCTACGTACCCAGTCACAACCACCCTTGAGTAAATCATCAAAATCAAAATTCCATAAAATTATTGTCTTGTCATTGCTGGCGGAAGCCAAGGTCTTGCCATCGGGACTAAATGCGACGCTATTGACGACTTTGCTATGGCCGGCAAGGGTGGCAATCGGTTTTTGGCTTTGCAAATTCCATAAAATTATTGTCTCCTCACCGCTGGCGGAAGCCAAAGTCTTGCCATCTGGACTCAATGCGACGCTCATGACCCAATTGTTACGGCCGGCAAGGGTGGCAATCGGTTTTTGGCTTTGCAAGTTCCACACTTTGATGGTGTTGTCAAGGCTGGCGGAAACCAAAGTCTTGCCATCTGGACTAAATGCGACGCTCATGACCGAACTGCTATGGCCGGCAAGGGTGGCAATCGGTTTTTGGCTTTGCAAGTTCCACACTTTGATGGTCTGGTCAGCGCTGGCGGAAACCAAAGTCTTGCCATCTGGACTAAATGCGACGCTCATGACCCAAGTGCTATGGCCGGCAAGGGTGGCAATCAGTTTTTGGCTTTGCAAGTTCCACAGTTTGATGGTGTTGTCACGGCTGGCCGAAGCCAAAGTCTTGCCATCTGGACTAAATGCGACACTGCTATGGCCGGCAAGGGTGGCAATCGGTTTTTGGCTTTGCAAGTTCCACACTTTGATGGTGCTGTCACGGCTGGCGGAAGCCAAAGTCTTGCCATCTGGACTAAATGCGACGCTATTGACCAAGTCGCTATGGCCGGCAAGGGTGGCAATCGGTTTTTGGCTTTGGAAGTTCCACACTTTGATGGTGTTGTCAAGGCTGGCGGAAGCCAAAGTCTTGCCATCTGGACTAAATGCGACGCTATCGACCGAATTGCTATGGCCGGCAAGGGTGGCAATCGGTTTTTGGCTTTGCAAGTTCCACAGTTTGATGGTCTTGTCACGGCTGGCGGAAACCAAAGTCTTGCCATCTGGACTAAATGCGACGCTCATGACCAAGTCGCTATGGCCGGGAAGGGTGGCAATCGGTTTTTGGCTTTGGAAGTTCCACACTTTGATGGTGCTGTCAAGGCTGGCGGAAGCCAAAGTCTTGCCATCTGGACTAAATGCGACGCTATTGACCAAACTGCTATGGCCGGCAAGGGTGGCAATCGCTTTTTGGCTTTGCAAATTCCACACTTTGATGGTGCTGTCACCGCTGGCGGAAGCCAAAGTCTTGCCATCTGGACTAAATGCGACGCTATAGACCCAAGCGCTATGGCCGGCAAGGGTGGCAATCGCTTTTTGGCTTTGCAAATTCCACACTTTGATGGTGCGGTCAGCGCTGGCGGAAGCCAAAGTCTTGCCATCTGGACTCAATGCGACGCTATTGACCAAGTCGCTATGGCCGGCAAGGGTGGCAATCGGTTTTTGGCTTTGCAAGTTCCACACTTTGATGGTGCTGTCATCGCTGGCGGAAGCCAAAGTCTTGCCATCTGGACTAAATGCGACGCTATTGACCGAACGGCTATGGCCGGCAAGGGTGGCAATCGGTTTTTGGCTTTGCAAGTTCCACACTTTGATGGTGCTGTCATCGCTGGCGG